>JBBQPV010000110.1:0-6511 GCA_038216925.1 Bdellovibrionia bacterium | reverse complement strand
TGATTCATGGCCGTGATCTTCAGCGGCTTGTGCTGCTGTGGTCATAAGCTGCTTCAAGCTTCCAGAAAAGAAAGCAGCAGCTACAATAAGGACAAGAAACATTTGTTTAAAAACCGACATTTTATACCTCCATTAGTTTTTTTGGTTACGCAATACAATGGGGCAACATATTTACCGGCTGCCACCATTGTCCTATTTTTTTCAAACGACTATCATTTATTAAACCCTGCTTATCAGCGATAAATGTTGAGCCAATAAATAGGTTTTGAACCTTCGGACTTTCGCCGTAACCAATTACCAAAGGGCTTTGGGTTACAACATTGAATTTGAAATCTAAAGATTCTTTTTTAAATGCTTTGTACTTTTGGGCCCACTCCTTGGAACAAAGTTTCCAAGATATATTCTCACTAAAAAACCAAGTTGGAAATCTCATATGGTAGGCATAAACCATTGCGTGGTTTTCTGGTTGTACGGGTTCGTCCTTTATAAAAATCCCCATGAACAATCCATAAGATGATTCATAAAATCTATTATCCAATGTTAGTTCTGCAATGCGACAGGTTTCATTGATAGCCTTATTCAAGGCTTTTTCAAATGTTTCGGCCGTAGCATGAGAGGCCACAGCATAACCTGCGTCATCACATAATACTGTGGTGACTGTTGGCAGCCACCCAACGTTAGATATGCCGATTCTTAATTGATTAAATCTAGGGGCGAGTTTTAATTCTTGTGCAACCCAGGTCTTAAGCCAATTTGGAAAAGACATTGGGTCAACTTCCGTCATTGATATTTGTCTTAGCCAATGTACGAGAACGGCATCCCGCTCGGCGAGTTCTTCAAGTGAATTATGATATGCCTTTTCAACATTTACATGAACTGACCAAGCATTCGTATTCTGGGTTCCTTTTCCAGATTTTTTCAATACTCGAAATACTGCCCTTTCGACAGCTTCAGCTATACTTTTTTGAAGAGCAATAAATTCTACGTTACCCTCGCCAAAACCACTGTGGAGAGCAAAATCATTATTAACGGTAACTTGACTCACGAAAGAATATCTTGAAAAACGGAAGCCTGGATTTCGAGCAATTTTTTTTGAGCTTACAACTTTTATTGTGATTTTCTTACCGTCATAAAGCTCAAGATCAACTCCGTTTATAAAAGCAGAAATCTTTTTGGAGTTTTTAGCAGCTGATAAAATTTCAGAAACCGATTCGTTTATCATGATTGCTTTCCTCAACACCTTTCCTGTTTGAGTGACACATAAAGCAACGGGCGGGCCAAGCAGGTTAAATTAGTGAAATGATTCGACTAGATTTTTGAAAGCTCACTTTTATTCCTTTTAAACCAGAAAAAATCGACGAAACTTCGTCGCATTTATCACAATATGTATGACAAAAATACGCAAGTGACTGATTAGTCTAAGATTTATTATCATACAAGGAATCGACGATATTTCGTCGAAACCTGATTTTTGGCTGGTCATTTGCGCGCCTCGGATGGTCCCTAAAATCTAACTGGAATCGGAAACAAGAACTATTTACATTGAGTTGACGTATAAGGGCCGTTTTAACCCCATGCCAGGGAAAAAATAAAAGTCGACGAAACACCGTCTGCTTCTGATCATTGTTACTGGAAATGCGTGTTTTCCAACGTTATGACGATTTCTCGATTTTTTTATGGTCCTATTTTCTTATCATTCCACCACCAATGTTTTCCGATCTCATATAACTACAATGAAATACATTTGTTTTGACAATAATAAATCTCGACGAGACTTCGTCGACGAAAATTATTTTTCAACTTGTCTTCGTCGATTTATACAAGATTCCGTTAAGACTTATTTTTTTAAATATCTGGATGAATTTTCGTCGATAAATAATTTTTTCCGTCTTTTTCAGAATCATCATAAAAATTTTTTTCTTTAAGTAGCACAACCACTTACGGCTTGTTGGCACAAAGATCCCTTTTTCTTGCAATTGTTATTAGTGAGAGGAAGAGGTTTTTTAACAACGTACAACTGGAGGACAAATGATTTTTGAAACAAACGATGAGGTTCCTAACTTTAGACAGTGCCCAAGATGTGGGGAGCGAGGTTACGATTGTCTTATAACCCATTCCTACTGCGTAAACTGTAATTTCAGTCCCGTGTTTGACGAGGATACTGAAACATCTATTCCTGAATGGGCTCTAAAGACATTGGCCGGTGAGATTGATCTTGATGGAATTATTGAACCTGATCCGAAAAATGAGCTAATCCATGATTTAGAATCAGAACCAAACGTTGCTTAAACTGTAAAGGATAAAATATGGAAGACGACATAATTCAAGTGCGTGGAATTTATTATTTAGCTTCGGAGTTCAAAAAAAATAAACTCAAAGAATCAAATTGCCTTGAGAAAATAATTAAGAAAATTGCCGCTGCAACAAAAGCTTCTGGCAAGCGTTTAATGGATTGGCTTGATTACAATCCTTGTTATCAAGATCCATCACGGACTGCCCTTTATGAAAAAATGAAGAATAGACCTTATTCGATGAGCGTTCTTCGTGGAATTTACTGAGAGGTGAACTTGGATGACTTGAAAAAAACTATGAGTGTTTTAAAGCAACAATTTTTCACATGGTGTGGGCAGCTATCAATTGATGAAATTGCGTCAAACACAGAGCTAATTAAAGTGATAGAGAAAATTGAATATTTAATTTTAAAAACAGAAAACTTAGCGCAAGGGAGTTGATATGAATGGAAATCAAAAAGACGATTACGTTTCAACTGCTTCGGACGATGTTGTCTTTTCCGAGGCAGCCAAAAGACTCAAAAAAATTTATTTTAACCGCACAGAAATCCCTTTTGAATCCGGTTCTTTTGAATTTATGTTTCAAAATGGGAGATTTGTTTGCATTAAGGAGTATTCCCAACGGCCAGTGTATGAGGCGCCATTATGGCCCAGACCTGTCCCAGCGTAATTTAATTTGTTTCAATCGAAAGGAGCTTTATGTTTGAGCAGTTACAAAGAGAGTTTGACCGTTTGGAAAGCATTGTTTCTCAAAAAGAAAAATCAACAAATAGTAAAAATAATTATCAAATGCTTAAAATCAAAAACACACTCGTGATTTTAAATAAGCTTCTCAGGCTTCCAAATTATTTAAAACTATCCTACCATTTTTAGAAATTTTCGCTACATATGATTTTTCTTCAGAAGATCCGACAGCAATAAGAAATTAAATTTAAAATTTTAATGAGGATTTCATGGAGCCAACCAATAGTGCCTCCAAATACGACATTTTCCTTGGAAATGTCGTGGATGGTGCGCTTCTCGATAAAAAAATTGCAGGCTTTGCTCTGCTTTTTGAGGGCAACCGTTACTATGTCATGCGCCTAATGATGTTCCCTCACACCTGGTATTTTCTATCAAAGAATAAGGATTCACAGACCCACTACACTGTATTTGCTAAATGTCTGAGATCAAAAGACACAGTCCGCTTTCAAGATCCCGTTGGTTTGGCCATACTAAGCGACGATCTAAAGACCCACTTAGAGGTGTATTTTCCGATCTTAGATACCACCGTCTACATGAGCCTTTTTCCCACCCAGTCTAAATAAAGAAGGAAAAAATAATGAAATTTAAAAAATTTGTGATTCCCACACTTATCGTGGCTCTTGTTTTACTCCTCCCGGCCCTTGGATTTTGTAGCGTTGAATCAAGCCTTGCCACAATTCAAATGAAACTTATTTCAACAATTTTGCCAATGGCGGCAATTTTAGGATTGGTCATTGCGGGTTTAAGCTTTGTAGCGGGTTCGCCCAACGCTCGTTCCCATTTAATTTTAGCAATTTTAGGAGCTCTCATTGGGTTTGGAGCACCCAGTATTGTCGCATTCTTACGAGGTCTTGTGAATTAGCCAACTCTCCTCGGCCCGATTGGCCTGGAGTCTTTTAAAAATGGAAGGAAAAACCAAATGAAATTGAAAATTTCAACACGTGAATGGAAGGAAACCTATCAGGCTGCCTGCCGTGGCGATCATCATTGGATGGAAGAGCTACGGTGGGAAGGATTTCCATTTAAGGAAGAAAACCCAAATTATCCACTGCTGGTCGGTGCCGTCAAACACGGTCAGCCCTGCTTGGCCGAGGATTTGATTAAAAAAGGGGTGAATGTCAATCAACGGTGCCCGCGTGGAAGCTCCGCCCTTCACTGGGCTATTTATAACAATGATAGTCAGTCCGTTGATTTTCTTCTCAATGCTGGAGCAAATCCACTGGATCCAGATCCAGATGACGGCATGACACCTCTCATGTATGCGGCTCTACAAGGAGACCTCAATCTTGTTAAAAGACTTGTGAAAAAGGGGGCTGGCGCAACTCAAAGAGATAAAAAGGGGCGATCTGCCTATCTCTATTGTGGTCAAGGGGAGTGCATGGAGGCGGCCCGGATACGTAAAGCAAAAGAGAATTTTATAAAAAAATATTCTATCTACGGAGATCAGGATGAGGTTCGAGAACACCTGAAAGAAATAAGAAAAAATCCTAATTTTAAAAAGATTTGTACTCTCCTTGAAAATCTACAGGAGGATGAATGGAGGAAACGAAATGGAGCTAAGGACAACAAGCGTAAGCAAGTGTCTCGATAAAAAGCTCATCATCTTTGGATTTGAAGTTCCAGATATTCTAGCAATATTTTTGTCTCTTTCAATTCTCAATTTTTTATTTGGCCAGACAAATTTGAAATTATTTTTAGTTTGGCTTCCTGTTCTGATCCTGGCTCTCGCCCTATATTTTGGAAAAAAGGGCAAGCCCGACAATTTTCTGATTCACTGGCTCAGGTTTCAAATTAAGCCAGGTATCTTTTCAGCATTCCCAGTACCTACACCATGGCGTGAGCCTCCCTCGTTGTCCTAAACAAAAAGGTAATAAATTATGGCAGGTAATCTTGCAAATAAGCTCCAAGTCTGGGGTTTTGAGAAAGACTTTATCATTTTCCAGGATGGCTCAATTGGCTTTGGTCTTGACGCCACCCCTCTGGATGTCTCATGTTGGGACGCCGACGCAGTTAATGGTCTCGCTACACGCATTGATCAATTTCTAAATGGGCTACCACCACATATTGATATTCAATTTATTCAAGAAATCGTCTCTGGTAATGATGCAATCATTTCTCGACATAAGGAACTTGGAAAAGACGCCAATAACCCAACGGTACAAATACTTTTACAGGAACGGGTCCAGAGACTAGAAAATCTTGATCAATCGGGACTACTCCCACAGCACACACTTAAGATTTTTGTTAGAAATAAACCACCCGCTAAACTTGAAAAGAAATTTGGGATCTTATCAAAAGAACAAGTTTTCCCCGCAATTACAGAGGATCAGTTGGATAGGGAACTACAAAATGCAAACCGACTAAGAGATGACGTCTCTACAAATCTAACAGCCCTTGGTCTTAAAGTTTTAAATCTTAACACCCACAAAATTGTAAACCTCATGTATTGGCAGTGGAACCCAAATCGACACATTAACTTAGGTGATTATGATTCGGAGGATATTCGCACCTCTATCTTGTTTACAGATGCGGTCATTTCGGAAAATGGATTTTCACTCTCAAATATGCACCACCGCGTTGTGTCTTTAAAAATTAGGCCAGAGATGACATTTGCATCAATGGCCCAAGCCCTGAGAGATCTGCCGTTTGACTCAAGACTTTTTTTAACGATTCATGTTCCCGATCAACAAAAAGAAATCACAAAACTTCAAACCCAACGTCGTCTGGCATTTTCGATGGCACGTGGCAAGAGAACTGGCGTTAGTGACATTGAAAGTGAAGCCAAACTTCAGGATCTAGAAACGCTTCTTGGCCAAATGATCGCTCAGGGCGAAAAAGTCTTTCATGTCAGTTTTAATATTTTACTTCGCTCTGAATCAGAAGACGTTCTTGAATCCCAGGTTTCACAGGCTCTTAGTAAAATTAGAGAGCTCTCTGGGGCCGAAGGAATGGTGGAAAGCCTTGCGGCATTTGACATTTTCTCCGAATTTTCAATTCCGAACGCTAAGGCAAAAGAACGTGCCATTAGCATAAAGACAACTAACCTTTCTGATTTTCTCCCAATTTATGGCCCATGGACCGGACACGATGAACCAAGTGTATTACTCCGGTCTCGTCAAGTAAGCCTTATTAAATTTGACCCGTTTTCGTCTGTTCTCGGAAATCATAACCAGCTTATCAGTGGCGGTTCCGGCTCAGGGAAAAGTTTTTTCGCAAATATCCTATTAACCCACCTCCAAAAAGAAAACCCAAGAGTCTTTATTGTCGACATTGGAGGTTCATATAAGAAAATTTGCGAGCATCTTGACGGCCAATACTTACCATTAGGTGCTGATTCTACGTTTTCGATTAATCCTTTTGATTTAGCCGACGGGGAAGATATCCCATCAGGTGAAAAAATCAAATTTCTTGTAAGCCTTGTTGAAATTATTACGAAAGAGGAGGGTGTTGAGCGCCTCCCGAAGCTTGAGCGGGCA
>JBBQPV010000109.1:0-6546 GCA_038216925.1 Bdellovibrionia bacterium | reverse complement strand
CTTTGCCGCCTGTTTCACCCAAGCGAACAACTGTTCCCTCGGCGGCTTTCTGCACGTGAGCATCGTAATGTCCATAGTTCGCGATCAACGGCATCTTTGAGGTAACTACGTGGGCTGAAGCCATATTTTCCGTATACATTGTGTCCCACTGATCAGGAGTCATTTTGCTATAATATTCAGTGTCGGGGGTAACTATAACCATCACAATCACTCGCATGTCTTTGATGATCATGGCCGAAGGCATAGCTTGTGGTGCAAAATCTGGAGCGAAACATGTGCCCACATAATTTCCCAGCACATCTTGATAATTTATCTGGGACGAATTTCCATAAAGCATTTGTAGAGTTTCAAAACTCAACTTATCTTCGGCTTTTGCGGAAGTTGCAAATACGAACATCGTCAGGACGGCAAATAATAATTTAATCATGGTTCCTCCACATAAAAGGTGTGCGTTAGTTTAATTTTTTTCCATAGAGGCAACTGATGGCAGTGACTCCCTTGTGAAGGCTGCCCGCCACTTGGTCACCCAAGTAAACATACGTCATCACTAGGCCCTGCGCGGTCCCAGATATATAAATATTCGAATCCAGCAATGAACCCATCAGAGGTTTCTCGCCGATAGCAATACTTGACGTCTTTAAAACACCTTCGTATTCAGTTTCATATTGTTGAACGGTGTAGGTGTCATAAAAATCCACGGGATTACTGACTCCAATAGTCGCCGCAATTCTCTTTTGGCCAGCCACTTCCCCTATCCATAAAGAGCCTGCATACATTTGCTCCGGATTATAATAGAAAAAACATCGGCCGGCGTAGGGGCCCTTCACATCTGAATAAGAAACTTGAGAACTGTTTGCCGCCATCATAGTGAGAGTGGAAAAATTAAGTCGACCGTAGACATCCCCACCATCAGCAAAAGCAGAAATAGCGCTACCCAAAATGACAAAGCTCACTAGAAATTTAAACATTTAAACCCCCTATAAGGTTTTATTTGACCTTCTAACGCAACCATGGCTTTACTTGTTTGTAAAGGGGGCTCCATGAAATTGTTTTTACTCTGTCTAACAGTTATGTTTTCTATTTCCGCCAGCGCCAGTTTAAAGGTCAGAATTTTGCGCTCTAAAACTGGATACAAAATAATTTCGGTGGAGAAAAGTTCTAAAAATAATCCTTTTAATAAATCCATCACCGTGCGCTCAATTCCCTATATTTTAAGTGAGGATAAAGAGACTCAGCCGGATCTTTTTCAAGAGTTTATTATTTCCGACAACGCCATTCCAGTTGATGTTAATTCTTTTTGGCATCGTCAACCCAAGCCAAGACCGGAAGATATTCCTGGTTCTGAAGTGCGTATTATTGTTGAGCAAGGGCCAAAGCAAAATCGAATCAATCTGACAATATTGGGCGATGGTTACACCACCAATGAAAAAGCTAAATTTTTTGCAGACGCTCAAAGGACCACACAAAATTTGTTTACCGGTTCTACGTTTGCCAGTTACTTGCCGCTTTTTAACGTCTACGCCGTTTTTGTGCCCTCAAGTTTGAGTGGAATTGGGGACGGAAGACCTAAAAATACTGCATTCAAATTATATAGAAATCCCCCGGGTTCCAAGCGAGCCATCATGCCAGGAGACACCGCCGCAGCAGAGGCTGCGCTCAGATTGGCGCCTGCAACTGACTATCCAATCATCTTAGCTAATGATGAATTTTACGGTGGCTTGGGTGGTCGGTTTGCCATCAGCACCAGTTCTGTAAAAAGCGGACTCATTGTCCTTCGCCACGAACTTGGCCACAACTTTGGCGAAGTGGGAGAAGAATATGACGGCGGTCAAGTTTACACCGGCGCAAACACTTCCGGCCCCAATGTATCCTGGTCTCAGTGGGTAGATGGTGCGTTGAAATTAAACCAAGCGACTCAGCTTGCGGGAGATTACGTTTGGCAAAATTTAAACGGACACCCATACAAGCAAAATTTTAATTTTCCCAGTACTCCGGGCATGCTGTTTCTCGCTGACATTAGTACGGTGGGATGGGCCACTCCGGATGATGTCATCACCACCATTGATAATAGAGTGATAAAGTTAACTGGAGAATTCACCAACGACCGTCGATTTTATAACGTAGGTCCTGTTACAGGTTTGAGTGCTGGCCCACATAGCATTCAATTCACTGAAAATATTCATGACGGAGATAATGTCTTAGCATTTTCCCGCTTGTATGCCTTTCCGTCCGACTACGATTTCACTCCTATGAAAGTTGGGGCCTTTGCTACATATAATGATAGCGGTCAAAAAGTTGGATATCGCCCAACCCATGACAGTTGCCTTATGAGAAACATGATGAATCCGTATTTTTGCTCAGTTGATAAAGAAAATATGTGGTTGAAATTCTTGAGCCGAGTGAATCTCATTGACAGCGTCAGCGTGACCGCAATGACTAGAAATCCGAGAGCGGATAAAGTTGTCACTGCCGCAGTTCCAAAGCTAATGGGTCTTGAAGTGCGTTGGTATCAAGTAGGCGGCGGCAGCGAAGTGGAAATGCCCCAGTTTAAGAATCTCCTTACCTGGAAGGCCCCTGCGGCCATGGCAGGCACGTTTAAGTTGAGGGTCCAGTTTCGGACGCCTGAAGTTCGCAAATACACTCCTCACTTTCAGTCTGAGGCTTCATTTAACTTGTAAGTAGGCTATTTTTCCTTGTCATTTTAGCTGGATAGCTCAATCATAAAAATAGTGTGAAATTCCGCTTAACTTTCAGTCGGATTTGTCCGACTAGACTTTAGGCGGAGTATTATCTAAAAAAGGGGCAAAGTTTTATGGGCAAATGGGCGGCATTGGTTTCTGTTTTATTTCTATTGAATTCATATTCTGCACAGGCGCAGACAAATAATAACGGAAACAATCAAAATTCCAATAACAACAATCCTAGCGCGACAGCCCAGTACGGTGGAACAAATGACGAGAAACGTGAGGCACTTAACAAGACCGAGGAAGATAAAAGGTTAAGAGAAGAATCCGCTGCTGTGAAAAAGGCTCGAGGAATATGCCTGGAAAAGGTTCCAAATTTTCAAAACTGGGTGACTTCAGATTGTTCAAATAAGTATTTTCTCTGCCAACAGTCTTATACTTGCCATGATGTAGAAGGTGTTCCGAATATGGAAATTGATTCGGACGAAGGCGATGACGGCGACTCTAAAACAGCCACATCTGACCAAGTTGACGAATATAAGTCTCATACAAAAGTCGTTGAGAGCTATATCAGTGGATTACCCCAAAGTGGCGCGTGCAGAGGCATGAAAGTTAAAGAAATTTCCTCTAAATTCACAAGTCAACTTGATGAATCTAAAGAATCAATTAAAACTCTGACCGAAGAAGTGAAAACATTAGAAAAAGAACTTAGGACCGCAGAAAGTGATTCTCTTAAAGATGAGGCCACTCTTCAAAAAGATTTGGCTTCAGCCTCTGCCGATAGGGCTTCTTTAGCAACAAAGTACCAAAACGATGTAGTGATCACGAATGGAGAAATTGCACAGAAATTAAGTGACTTAAAATCGGCGGATCAGAAAATACGGCAAGCTATTGTTAAAATCCAAAAGTTGGGTATGCAGGCTGCAGATAATAAATATGTGGATGCTGTCAATTTCGCCAATCAGGCTTGTTTTGATGCAAACGATCAGAGGATTTTAGAAGAAGCAAAATTAAGGGACATGAAAACTGCTAGTGGAAAAAATAAACTCGCAAACGTCAGTGACGTTTTGACAAGTGCTCTCAACGGCGGTGCGGAAGGTGAAGACGCCAAGAGATATGCCAACCTTACGGCCAAATGCGTCGCCCGAAAAAAGATTCAAGATCAACTTGCTGCGACCTTACGTAATAAAAATCTCGAAAAAGACACACTTCAACAACAAATAAATGATGCTGTCCTTGAAGGGCAAAAAATTGAACAAGACATTGCTTTAACTGTAAAAAATGGCGATGCAAAACTTAAGAGTATGGACGCTAAATACAGAACAGACATGCAAAACGCCTCCACAAAGATCACTAATATAAATAATGAAGTTAATGCAAAGAAAGCTCTTACGCTAAAACATGCGAGGGAAATTAAAAAATCCTTAGATGAAAGGAATGCTGAATTAACCTTAGCTAAAGCACAAAAGAAACAAGCGGAAGATATTTTAAGAATAACCGATAAACAGGGGAAATCTTCTGGCGATACAAAGACTGATGACGGCTCAAAATCGGACCTAGAGGCTCTTGGAGCCGCTGCTGCATCGGAAACTTCCGTTAAGAGAAATAAACTGCCAGACGTTGCCACTGATAAAGCAGAAAAACCTTTGGATGGAAGCAATGATTCATGTAGTTTAAAAGTCAAAAAGTCCGGACCCACAACCACTCCCGCAGGCACAACCAGCGGCACTAGCGGGAAAACAGACTGACCAGAAGCTGACCATGAAAAGATCCAGGATTGTCATAGATGATGCGCTCATTGAAAAGGCTATGGAAGTCACTCAAGCCAAATCAAAAAGAGAGGCCGTTCAGATCGCACTAGAGCAGATGGTAAAAAAGCCTTCTCTCGCCTCGTCACTGGACAAACTTCGCGGAACGCTTATCTGGACTGGGAATTTAAATAAAATGCGTGGCCGTAGAGTTTGACTCCTCATACGTCCCTAAAACTTTTCACCTGATACTTTTGGAACCTCATCACCGTTAAGAACCGCGTGGTAGAAACCTTCTTCCGCGCGGCTTAACAAATACGATTTATCGTAATAATCTATTAGAAGCTTACGTACAAAATCTGCATCACGCCCTGCCGCTAAGTCCTGGCTGAGCTCTTTAAATTTTTCCCCACCAAGTCTCTTTTGAATGCTCTCCAGAGACCTTTGCGCTTCTCGGAGCCACTCGTCCCGAGGCACCGGCAAAACATACTCTCGTAAAATGAGCTCAACCCGCTGATCAATAGTCCGCTCCACTTTCACATGAATACCTTCCAGCATGGCCTGCATAAATCTTTCCGGCAGCTGGCAGCGGCCGATACGCTTACTCTCCCCCTCCACAAATACTTCCCGCGCGCGGGCGTGTTCCCACCGCCGCATTTCCCAATACAAATTATTCTCAAATTCTTTTTGCTGACCCCATTGGGCAATGCCAATTTGCCCAAAAGCACTTCCCCGGTGATGGGCAAGCTCTTCTAAATCAATCACCGGCTGACCTTCCGCTTTCCATTTCTGCAAAATCTTTGTTTTTCCGCAACCGGTGAGCCCGTACAATGTACAAAGCTTAAAGGGATATTTTTCTTGATTGAGGTAACTTAATACCTGCGCGCGAAATTCTTTGTGACCTTTTTCTAAATAATAAACTTTAAAGCCAAGAGTCTTAAAAAATAGCGCCATGGATTTTGAGCGAGCGCCGCCTCGCCAACAATAAAAAATGATACCAGGACTTTCTGTGACTGCCCTCCCAGCCCCAGCATCTTCCGCCAATCCATCATCTCGAAATCGAACGTCTCCCCCGTCCACATACAGGGCTTCTCGAACGGCGCCCAAAGCAGCGGCAAAATCGTGAGTCGCGGGCGGTGCCCCAGTAAGTGAGGTAACAGCACTAATTTGAGAGTGAAATCCGCTTTCAAACATCTCCAGCGCCCGCTCCAAGGCGGCGCTTGGGCTTTTCCGCTTGTAAAGCGTTCCTATTTCAGCGCGCTGAGCGTCATCCAGAAGCGGGACATTGATGCTGCCAGGAATATGAGAATCTGCAAACTCACCAGGGGAACGTACGTCTATGATAGTAAGCTTAACGCTACGGGGCATTGTGTAAAGTTGCTCAAAAGTCAGGCACGGAAGCATTTGCAAAGACATACAAGCCCTTCCCGCCGGTTGCAACAAGTCGCTTTTGTGAGTTATTCTCTTTGGTCTATGAAAACAAAAAACATCGTCGGCTTTGTGTTGATTATTATTTTCTTAAGCATTGCCGTGGCCGCATTTTCATTTTTTTCCATGAGTGCCAATTTACCTAGGATGATCACCCTTGAAGACTATAAGCCCCTGGTGGTCAGCCAAGTATTTACTAGAGACGGTCAGAAGTTCGGAGAATTTTTCCGGGAAAAAAGAATAGTCATCCCGTACAAAAAATTTCCCCAGCAATTGGTTCATGCATTTATTTCTGCAGAAGACAGTCATTTTTTCGAACACAAAGGAATAAATTTTTCCGCCATTGCCCGAGCTGCATTTGCAAACATGAAAGCTGGGCATAGTGTACAGGGCGGGTCTACCATCACTCAACAAGTTGCAAAATCTTTGATGCTCACGCCGGAGAAAAAGTTTTCTCGAAAAATCAAAGAAGCAGTCCTTGCATACCGCATGGAAAAGCATTTGAAAAAAGAAGACATACTCTATTTATACTTAAACCAAATCTATCTTGGTCACGGCGCCTACGGTGTGGAGGCTGCGACAGAAAATTACTTTCGTAAGCACGTAGAAGACTTGACTCTCGCCGAATGCGCTATCCTTGCGGGGCTTCCTCAGGCGCCGGGAAAATATTCACCTCTGCTTAACCC
>JBBQPV010000108.1:0-6557 GCA_038216925.1 Bdellovibrionia bacterium | reverse complement strand
CTACTCCACGACTGTCGGTATCACGAGTATCGGAAAATTCTAAATGCACCTGGTTACCTTGAATATATGAGTTTGGTGACAGCGGAACAAATCCACCGATGGGTGCTACGGGCTGACCTGTGACTGGTGAAGTAGTTCCGGTCAATGAATCCCAGAAAGCAAAAATAAATCCGCCACCAGACACTTGGATTTTCTGTCTTGAAGCACTGGCAGCAGAAAAAGTTTGGTTTGAAGCTAGAGTCAAAGGCACGTGGGTCTGTCCGCCGGCATCGTTTCCAATATTGATTGCCGAAATGCAAGTCTGACCATTTATGCAAGCTGCCGGTTGATAAACGTCAGAGCTCCAAGAGTCATCCATATCATTTGTTGTCTGGCCAACCACTGACCACGGAGAATTGGTATTTAAAAATACACGGGAGACAAAATTTGACGACCTTTGTATGGATTGATTGTTCTCATTGAGAGTGCCGCCGGCCACATTAAGCTGTGTCCATCCGTTTCCCGTAGAGTTTGGGGTTGGTGGAACCGCTTTAGCAGCTTCTCCACCTCGGGCAGTGCCACCGCGCACGGTGGTTTCATTCCCAGATTTCTTTTTGTCCCCACAAGCTACAAATCCTGTGGTTGCTATAAGTAAAAGGGCCAAAAGAGGCTTCTTCATAAAGTTCTCCTTAAAAAGTCGTTCATTCTCTCGTAAGGATGTAATTACAAGGGCGGTGCCACCCAGGAAGGTCTTAAAATCGCGGGCAGCTGTGGTTTTTAGGGTGTAACTGGGGTCCGGACGAAGGGGGTCTAACAACTGTCTAAAAAAGTGACAGTGGATATCCCATATTCTGAATTAATGATTCGATGTAACTATACGATTTATTTAGATATTTCTGGAGTACTAGGACTGCAAGTGAGCTTACTGGAACCGGCAGATGTATCGGCACTAGTAAAAGTAACTGGGCCGCTGGAAGCACCGGATGCACTCATGAAAGCCACTCCGTCTTCAGATGGTTGAGCCAAATCAATAGAAAATAATTCGGGAGTGTCCTTTGTAGCCGGAATCAGTGTGAACACAACTATTTCTCCAGTAGGGACTTTTGCTGGGCGAGTTGATTGCTTTAAATTAGGTTTAAATGAAATTTTTAAACCGGTGATTTCAAATATACCTGTCCCTGAACATAAAAAATCAGCGGCCAACGAATTCTGGGACAAAAATAACAGGGCAAACAGGACGGCAAGGTTTTTCATAACGAATAATTAATGCAACCTTCAGACCATCAGATAACCGCGCCACAAGTGACTAGAGCATTGCCCGTTTGTCCCACTAATGCTCAACGATAAAATTTATTCCCGTTTCTAGCCATTTGTTTCAAAGCTTCCGAGGGTTTAAATCTAGCGCCGTATTTAGAAGTGAGCTCTTCTAGTTTATCCACTATTTTTTCTGCCCCTAAGCTATCGGCCCACTTTAAAAGTCCGCCTCTGAATGGAGGAAAGCCAGTGCCCATAATCATTCCGAGGTCAACGTCTTCTGGCCGCTCCACAATTTTTTCCTGCAAGCATAGAGACGCTTCGTTGATCATGGGAAATAGAACGCGCTGAACAATGTCTTCATCGGACATTTTTGTGGAACTTCCCTCGCTACCTGCAATTTTATAAATTTCAGGATCCACATTTAATTTTTTCCCTGTGGAATCATACATGTAGAATCCAGAACTATTTTTCTTTCCAAATTTTTTAGCATCAACAATTTTATGCATCGCTGGAGCAGCTTCAGCTCGGGCTCCGAATGCTTTATTGAGAATTTTTGAAACTTTGGCCGCCACATCAATGCCAATTTCATCTATTAAGTGAAGAGGTCCCATGGGCATTCCAAAATCTAAAAGTGCCCTATCAATTGTTTCCACACTCACACCTTCAGAAAATACGTAACAAGATTCATTGAGGTACGGAAGGAGCAACCGATTAACTAGAAATCCCGGACCATCTTTTACAACGATGGGAGTTTTTCCCATGCGCTTTGATAACGCAAAAATAGTAGCCGTGGCTCTGTCACTGGTTTTCTCTCCACGAATTACTTCTATAAGAGGCATTTTATTTACGGGATTAAAAAAATGCATGCCTACAAAATTTTCTTGTTTGGGCCAAGCCGAGCTCATTTCATTGATACTTAAAGAGGAGGTGTTACTGGCCACCACCGCATCTTCTCTACAAAACGGATACATCTCGGCTAGGACTTTCTTTTTGATTCCCATGTCTTCAACAATGGCTTCAACGATGACATCAAGATCTTTGAACCCTGCATAATCAGTCCCACTGGAGATGTGATCTATTTTTCTTTGATAATCGTATTTAGTAATTTTACGTCGTTTGACATCTTTCAAAAACAAATCTGATGCGGTCTTCATTCCCTTCGCAAGTGCATCAAGGCTAAGATCCTTTACTCTCACCGTCATGTTTTTATCAGCAGCTAATTGAGCGATACCTCCGCCCATGGTTCCCGCTCCAAGTACACCAATACTCTTTGTGTCTTTGAGTTCTACTTTTTTATTATCATGAAGGCCCGTTTGTTTTTTTACGGCCTCAGTCATGAAAAATAAACCAATGAGGTTTTTGGATATTGGCGTAATTGAGCAGTCAGCAAACCCACTTGCTTCAAGCTTCATGCCCTTTTGTATTTTTCCACCGTAGGTTTTTCGAACAACTTCTAGAGCTTTCAAAGGCGCAGGATAATTGCCCCGAGTTTTTGACATGAGATCTGATTTTGCTTTTGAGAAAATCACAGATTTTCCCGGACCTTCTAATAATTTATTAACGAGCCCTTTTGGTTTAAAATACGTTTTTCGTTTTCCCTTTTTAATAATCTCAGCGGCAAATTTTATAGTCTGCGGAATGAGTAATTCCTTAGGAACACATAAATCCACCAACCCTATTTTAGCGGCCTTAGTCCCATTAACTCCCGCTCCACTTAATATCAGCGGAAGACTTTGTTGAAGTCCAATCAACCTCGGCAGGCGCTGAGTCCCACCAAATCCAGGAATGATTCCTAACATCACTTCAGGAAGGGCAATCTTTGTAGAAGGATCGTCAGTGGCCAGTCTGTAATCACAGGCTAAAATCATTTCCGTTCCACCACCCATGCACACGCCGTTAACAGCGGCAATGGTAGGCATGGGCAGGGCTTCAAGAAGGGTGTAAATACTTTGACCAAATCCCACCGCTTCAAGAACATCGTCTCGGTTTTTCAAATCTCTGATTTCTTCTATGTCAGCGCCCGCAATAAAAATTCCGGGTTTTTTAGAAATAAAAATCACGCACTTATATTTAGAATTGGAAAGCTCTTCTATGACATTGAGAAGCCTGACAAGTACTGGCGAGGAAAGTTTGTTGACTTTTTCTCCCGGCAAATCCATTTCCACCCAAGCAAGGTCGCCTTCAGGTCTAATAGTAATGGCCTCTTGCAAAGGACTAATCCTAGTTTTTAAAGAATTAAATTTCTCGTTCGACAATGACAGCTCCACCTTGTCCTCCTCCAATACATAAAGTAGCTAAACCAAACTGAACATTTCTGCGGTTCATTTCTTTTAACAAAGTAAGAACAAGGCGAGATCCCGTGGCACCCACAGGATGACCTAAGGCAATCCCTCCACCGTTCACATTGAGAATGTCGTCTCTGAGTTCCCCCAAAGCTTCATCAATACCCATTCTATCTTTATAAAACTTGGGTGAAGCCATAGCTTTTTGGCAAGCAATCACTTGTGCGGCAAACGCTTCATTGAGTTCCACAAGTCCCATGTCTTTGAGTTTCAATCCGGCCCGCTTTAGCGCAATAGGTGAAGCCAAAGCTGGACCGAGTCCCATTCTCTCCGGTTCTAATCCTGCAAAACCATAAGAGCGCATGACCCCTAAAGGTTTCATTCCCAACTCGGCTGCTTTTTTCCGAGACATCATGAGAATCATCGCAGCGCCATCTGTGATGGGACACGCATTTCCTACGGTGATGGTTCCAAATTTTTTATCAAAAAATGGTTTTAGTTTAGCCAACTTTTCCATGCTGATATCTTTACGAGGGCCAATGTCTTCTTTTAAATAAGTTTCAAACTTAGGCGGTAAAAATACCGGAGTGATTTCTTGAGCATGAATTCCATTTTCTCCAGCTTTCAAGGCTTTGAGATGGCTATTAAGCGCAAATTGATCTTGCTGCTCCCTGGATATTTCGAACTCTTTTGCCAATATTTCCGCGGTCTGGCCCATATTGATTCCACAAAATGGGTCTGTGAGACCTTGAACAAGGGCAATATTGGGTTTATCCGGAGTTTCAGCCATGGGTGCGGTTGTGACGAGATCTCGAACTTGCATTAAATCTGCCTTGAGAAGTTCACCAATGGCGCCTAATTTCTGGCCCATAGATTTTGCTCCACCTAAGTGTTCCATCGCTCTGACTTGATTGTTGCTCATCATGAGGGGCATCTGAGACATGTTCTCTGTTCCACCAGCGATGACAACATCCACCATCCCCCCTCTAATTTTATCAAAACCTTGAGCGAGGGATTCCATAGCCGATGCGCAATTCCTATGAACGGTGTATGCCGAGACTTCTTTAGGAATTCCTGCATTAAGTGCAATGACCCGGGCGATATTCACTGCATCGGCGGGGCTCCCGGTATTTCCGATAATCACTTCACCAACCATTTTCACATCTAAATTTGTACGTGCAATTAATTCTCGAAGAGCTTGGCGGCCAAGTTCTGCCGCATGAACAGTTTTAAGTTTTGTTCCTGCTTTGGCAAAAGGCGTTCGAATTCCATCAACAATGACGACATCGTTATCAGATTTCATATTTTCTATTTCCTCTCGAATGAATGACGGTACCAAATTTACCATAGCTAGAGTTAAGTTTCCCAAGTCTTTTTGTAACGCGTTGCGCTTTTATTGACACGTATGTACGTGGGTGACAATCTGGAGTTTTATAAATGCCGAAGGAGAATCCATGCCTTTTGAAAAAGACGCCTTGCTTTATCATAGTAGCGGGCGCAAAGGGAAAATCGAAGTTATTTCATCAAAGCCCTGCTTCACGCAAAGAGATCTTTCTCTGGCCTACACACCAGGCGTGGCAGAACCTTGCAAAATAATCGCTAAAGACCAAGACAAAGTTTACGAGTACACCGCCAAAGGAAATCTTGTGGCGGTTATTTCAAATGGAACTGCAGTTCTTGGATTAGGAAATATAGGACCCCATGCAGGAAAACCTGTCATGGAAGGAAAAGGAGTTCTGTTTAAAAGATTTGCGGATATAGATGTATTTGATATCGAAATTGACACCCAAGATCCTGTGGAATTTGTCAAAGCTGTTAAATTATTAGAGCCAACATTTGGTGGAATCAATCTGGAAGACATCAAGGCTCCGGAATGTTTTTACATAGAAGAAGAATTAAAAAAGACAATGAAGATCCCCGTCTTCCATGACGATCAACATGGGACGGCTATTATTAGCGGTGCTGCGTTTATTAATGCGCTGGAAATCACCGGTAAAAAAGCCAGCGACGTCAAAGTCATTTTCTCCGGCGGCGGTGCCGCCGCCATCGCCTGCGCCAAATTATTTTTAAGCTTGGGCGTTAAGCATGACAACCTCACCATGTGTGATTCCAAGGGAGTTATATATAAGGGCCGCGGGGATGGCATGAATAAGTATAAAGATGAATTTGCCACAGACACCAAAGCCCGCACTCTTAAAGAAGCACTAAAAGGTGCAGACGTTTTTGTTGGTGTGAGTGTGAAAGGTGCCGTCACTAAAGAAATGCTTAAGGGAATGGCTAAAAACCCAATCGTTTTTGCTATGGCTAATCCAGATCCAGAAATTTCTTATGAAGATGCTATTGAAGCAAGGCCCGATGTTCTCATGGCCACCGGAAGAAGTGACTATCCCAATCAAGTGAATAACGTTTTAGGTTTTCCATTTATTTTCCGCGGAGCTCTAGATGTCAGAGCCACTGCCATTAACGAAGAAATGAAAATTGCAGCGGTCCATGCTCTTGCAAAATTGGCCCGTGAGGACGTTCCCGATTCGGTTTCCAGAGCTTACGGTGGTAAGAAATTTAAATTCGGCCCGGAGTATATTATTCCCAAGCCATTTGACCCTCGAGTGCTGTTGTGGCTTGCACCTGCCGTTGCAGAAGCGGCTATGAAGAGCGGTGTTGCTCGAGTCCCGATTAAAAATCTCGCGGAGTACAGAGAGAAATTAGAAATTCTATTGGGAACTTCACGGGGAGTTATTAGAAACGTTATTAATAAAGTTAAACACTCTTCAGCATCAGTAAGTAATTTGCCAGCTATTGTTTTTCCTGAGGGCTATAACGACAAAGTTTTACGTGCTTGCCACGGCATCATTGAGGAAGGCGTTGCTCGTCCGATTATTTTGGGCAATGAAACAAATGTCAGACAAAGAATAAAAGATCTTGATTTGAATTTACTCAAAGACGTTCAAATTGTTCAGCCCGTTAAAGATCCAAAATTTCCCGTGTATGCCAAAAAATTTCACGACATGCGCAAACGTAAAGGAATCACTTTAGCAGAAG
>JBBQPV010000107.1:0-6589 GCA_038216925.1 Bdellovibrionia bacterium | reverse complement strand
TGGAATGAGTTACATCAATGCCACTCAGATTTCTGAAATATATGAGAAAGCGATTTTTATGGAGATGACACCTCAAGGTTTCTCTGAGAGCCGCGCTCATGGGCTGGTAATTTAAAATTTCCGCGGCTGGATTTGCACGGTCCATCCTTGAAGAGATCGAGTGTGAGTTAATTGATTTTTTTTGAAGCGACTATTATGCCAATGGATAATTAAAATGGAAATACTTTACTGAGATTTAATCCACAAAAATTGAAAACCCGTAAGTCGCAATTTTATCGAGTACTTCTGTTAACCATTCTTCTTGAGATTTTTCTTGGAGACATAATTGAGCTTCCAATGGGTACGCATTTTTTTGTTGACATGTAAGTTGTCCTTTTAAATCTTCGTTAGCACAAATATTATTGAATGAAATATTAAAAATCTATACCTGCCTCCCTTCGACTTTGTCACGGCTTCCCTGCTGGCCTTAGTTAAATTTTCCGCAGTGATCGGAGCTCTTGTAAATTTTCGTTTTTAAAACCCATGTTATAAATGTTTAATTTTACTGAAGGAGGTAATTCATGAGCTCGGTCGGAATTAAAAATGAATGTAAAATTGAGGAGCTTCATATGGAGGCCATAACAGTAGCTGCTAAATTTCACAAAGCTGAGTCAAGACTGATTTCGATTCTACAGGAAATTGATGGCCACTCTCAATTTAGAAAGCTTCAGTGCTCTAGTCTTTTTGACTACGGGACGAGGATTCTAAAACTTTCAGAAGCAAATACTCTTAATTTTATTGCCGTGGCAAGAAAGTCAAAAACTGTTCCAGAATTAAAAAAAGCAATTGAGGATGGAATATTAACTGTCTCTAAGGCTCGAAAAATTACGCCAGTGATAACCACTGAGAACAAAGACCACTGGATTGGACTTGCAAGTGAACTTTCTAAAAATAACTTAGAAAAAGAGGTCGCTCGAGTTTGTCCAAAAGCGGCAGTCACAGATAGAGCACAGCATATATCTGAAGACCGCGTCAAATTGACTATCGGCATCTCGGAAGAGGTCCTGGGACTTTTAAAAAGAGTACAAGATCTAGAATCTCAAAGGACAAGATCTGCGGTTAACTATGAAGCCACCATCAAGCAAGCTCTTGAACTTTATATTAATAAATTAGATCCCGTTGAGAAAGCTAAGAGATCTCAACTGAAAAATGCTCCGCCTGAACATGTCCTGGGACATGCTCAGATTCCTTTTCACCGCCAAACTATTCCGCAGAACTTAAAGCATGAAATTTATCTCAGAGATAAAGGAAAATGCACTCAACCGGGATGTGAGAATTCTCGTTGGATTGACATTCATCATATAATTCCCATCAGCCGGGGCGGAACTAATGAACTTCCCAACTTGACAACTCTTTGTTCAGGGCATCATCGGAAGGTTCATGGGAAAGTGCAGTGGTTGCAGATTGAGATTTAAAGTTTATTAACTGGCAGAGGCTCACATGGAATGGGTACATCCAATATAGTAATATGAGTAACAAATCCCGCAGATTGTAGTTTTGTTGGTTCGTAATCTTTGAATTGTAATCCAGAAAAAGTTCCGGCGTCTTTTTGTTCAACAACCCATAGTGGATCAATTCCTAATTTAATCAGTTCATTTAAGTACCAGTTTGTTAAAGCAGTATCCGGTAAAAGTTTTAGCGTTGGGGGCTTGAATCCCTCCGAAACAAGCTTTGGCCTCCAGGCCGCATGAAACCCTATCACTGCATCCACATTGGAATAAACTTCGTTTACTGCCGCCAGAATTAGCGTGCATGCTGAGCGACACTTTGCTTGAGGGCGAAGTACTGCTGTTAAATGTGTGCCATTTCGTTTAATTTCTGAAATTGTCGACAAAATATCTTCTGCGGAAAGAGAATCTATGTCATTCGGAAATGCCTTTAGTTGACCTCCGTTAGAATCCAAAAATATTTTGACGTCTGTGAAGTGAGATCTGGATAACTTCTCATTCCATTCGGATCTAGAGTAATCATCGATAGCCCCATGAAATTTTAGAAAAAGCATGTTGTTGAATACACAAGACTCTAAAGGGCGAGGTTGGGCCCAAACTGGGCACGCTGCTGCCCAAATAATTGTCATTAGGAATACTACACAAACAGTCTTCGTCATACTTGGTTTGAATTTGCAATCTTGAGGCCGAATGACAGACAGAGCCAAAAATCATAATTCACCAACCCACCTCTTGACCGTGCTTATCTAAAGTCCTAAGATTCCGTGGAATCTTGTGAAGTTGCAATGATAGGAGACATAATGAAATCTACACTCATATTTTTTACCTTCATATTTTCCATAATGGCCGCCGCTGAATTAAAAAACAAACCGGGTCCACTCCCACACCCCGCACAGGAAAAGGCTGGTTTTCAATTTGAGTACGAATTTGGTCGGCCCATTCGCCCGGATGAGATGACCTATAACAAATACCGAAAACTACATATGCAGGAAGCTGTCAAAATGAATCTTCCGCCGGAAGCTGTGGGAGATGGAATGGACACGTGGCATTGGTGGGTGGGAGTCGATAATCCTGGCTTTTGGATTGATTTATCTAAATTAACCGCCGGCAGTCACAATTACACAAATCTCAGGTTAGATCTTTTGCGCCTCCTCATGATTGTCCCGCGGCAAGATCGCTTTAAACTTCTTGGTCTCATCAATGATCCTGATGCCGTGGCCGCAGATAAACCCGATCAATTTGGAATGACAATTGACCGCATGAAAGATGGAACTCTTCAGTGGGATCCGGAAAAGTTTGGTTATTCCAGCGGAGTCATTGGGCTCCAAATTTTTAAAAATGAAAAATTTGATCCCAAACATTGGGATGCTAAAAAATATATTGAAGGCGGCGGAGAGTATATGCAGGCACCCTACAAAGTAGGAATGGCCTGCGTTTTTTGCCACGTTTCTTTTAATCCAGTCAATCCACCAAAGAATCCCGCCGAACCTCAATGGCAAAATATAACATCCTCTTTTGGTAATCAGTATTTAAGAGAAGGCATGGCTTTTGGTTTATCTCTTAAAGATAAATCAATTATTTATCATTATCTTAAAACCCAAGAGCCCGGCACCAGTGAAACTTCTCGCTTTCCAACGGATTCCATTAACAATCCTACAAATATAAATGCCATTGTACGATTACGAGAACGCTTGAAAGAAGCTCACGTTGAAGAAATAACTCCGGCGCAAGCTGAACTTATAAAATCCATATATAATAATGCCGGTATTAACTTAGACAACATTGGTGGTGCACTTGGTGGAACGGCAGAACACCCTACTATGAAAGTCCCCCACATTTTAACTGACGGTGCGGATTCTATGGGAATTTTAATGGCCTCTGTGCGCGTTTATGTAAATGAAGGCCTCATGCATGATGATTGGTATTCGTCATGGCCTCTCAATTTCTTCGACATTAAAAACAGTTTACGTCGAGGATTTAAGCCAAAAGAATTCGATATCATGGGGAAAGAGCGCGTCGGAAATACTCCGTGGGTACAAACAGAACGTCGAATGCCCAACATGGCAACGTTTCTCATGTCCTATGATTCTTTTCCTCTTAAAGAAGCGAAAGATATTAAAAATGAAAATGGCCCGGCTAAAGACGGCATTGATTATATTTCCACCGATCAAGCCCTTTTGAAGAAAGGCAAAATCGTTTTTGCAGAAAACTGTGCCTCTTGCCACAGCAGTAAACGTCCGGACCCCTACCCTACTGATGTACTTCAACAGAAAAAAGCTTGGGTTGATTTAGTGTTAAAGAAAGATTTTCTTGAAGGTAATTATCTTTCCGATGATGAACGGCATTCGGTGCTGGAAATCGGAACTAATATTCAGCGGGCCATGGGCACCAATGCCATGGAGGGATGGACGTGGGGGCAGATGTCCAGCCAAACATACAAGAATATGAGAAAACCGATAATTCAACTCATCGACCGCGCGCCCGACGGAAGTGAGCGCCCACTTTATAATCCTCTGACGGGAAATTACGATATTCATTTTAAAGGTCATGCCGCATTTTACCGAACGCCCACCCTTGTAAGTATTTGGGCCACGGCACCTTACTTTCATAATAATTCTTTAGGGCGTTATACTGGGGACCCTTCCGTTCACGGCCGCATGGCGGCTTATCTTGACGGAATGGAAAAACTTCTATGGCCTGAAAAGCGTGACGGAATAAAATCTATTAAAGTCACAGATCATGTGACGAGCTTACCTGATATTTTCCCTGGAATCATCGCCCACCATAAAGGCTTTGATGACATGAATCTTGAGATCATGGAATTGCCCGCGGGAACTCCGGTAAATTTACTTATGAATCTTAATCCAAAGCACGCCCCCCTTCTCATTGGTGCATATCTTAAGGGAGTGCTAGGCGGAAAAGCTCGAACACAATATAAAAGCTTAGTGAACCGTCGCCGAGAAGCTGGCATTGAAGCTATGAAGAAAAAAATGCTTGAGCTTAATACCTGTCCTGATTTTATTGAGGACCGCGGTCATACTTTTGGTGCAAAATTAACTGATGACGAAAAATTTGCTCTAGTTGAGTACATGAAATATTTTTAAGGAGTAAGGAGATTGCAATGAAAGTATTAGTTTTAGTAGTAGGGTTGGGCGTGGGAAGTTTGTCCTTGGCTGCGGATCATACGGTGAAAATGAAGAGCCTCAGTTACGATCCTAAGGTTGTAAATATTAAAGTTGGAGACTCAGTAGAATGGGTTAATGAGTCCTACACCGAACATTCCGCCAGTGCTGATGATAAAAAAACTTTTGATACCGGAATGGTAGAACCAAAGAAAAAATCTAAAAAAATAAAGTTCACTCATGGTGGGAGCTTCACATTTCATTGCTCCGTTCATGGACCGACGATGAACGGTACCATTGTGGTGGAGCAGTAAAAAAATGCCACTGACTGATTTTTCAAAGGAGCTTGATTCAGTTTACGCCCGCCTACGTTCTGGGCTGGAGAAAAATCCTCGCCGGTATGATTGGCGTATGTCCCAGCTCAGCGCTCTGAAACTCATGATGGAAGAAAATGATTCTGCTATATCTGATGCTCTGTGGAAGGATCTTCGGAAAAGTAAATTTGAATGCATGGCCAGCGAACAAGGCATTGTTCTCTCGGAACTAGATATAACGTTAAAAAAATTAAAATCTTGGATGAAGCCGCGCCGCGCCTCCACTCCTCTGTATAATCAATTCGGTCGCAGTCAGATTGTGCAAGAGCCTTACGGGTTGTCTCTCATCATTGGCGCTTGGAATTATCCTGTTAATTTGATGCTCGCTCCCCTTGTTGGGGCCATAGCTGGCGGAAACGGTGCTATTTTAAAACCATCAGAGATTGCGGCAAATATGTCAGCTTTACTTGCGGACCTAGTCCCAAAATATTTGGATAAAGAACTTTTTGCCGTGATTCAAGGCGGAATAGAAGAAACCGATCTTCTCCTTAACAAAGAATTTGATCTCATTTTTTTCACCGGCAGCGGACCAGTGGGAAAAATTATTCTACAAAAAGCGGCACCTCATTTAACTCCAGTAGTTTTAGAATTAGGTGGAAAATCCCCTGGAGTGGTGATGTCCGATGCGGACGTCAAAGTGAGTGCTCGGCGCATAGCATGGGGAAAATTCATGAACGCGGGCCAGACTTGCGTTGCGCCGGATTACATCCTTGTCCACCCGTTTGTAAAAGAATCACTGATTGAAGAAATTAAAAAATGCCTTGTTGAATTTTTCGGTGAGGATGTCAAATCAAGCCCTGATTACTGCCGGATAATAAATACTAAGAATTTTGATAGACTTGTGACACTCCTTGATGGGCAAACCATTATTCACGGCGGAAAGTGTGATCGGGAAGATAGGTTTATTGAACCGACTTTGCTAAGCGCTAAACCTGACTCACCGGTGATGCAGCAAGAAATTTTTGGACCAATACTGCCTATTCTTGAAATGAAAGAGACAGCAGACATTATAGAATATATTAACAAACGTCCAAAACCTTTAGCCCTATATGTATTCACCCAGAATTCTAATATTGCCGATGCTTTCATTAATGGGACATCCTCTGGGTCAGTTTGCATAAATGATGACGTCATTCATATGCCCGTTACTTCTCTCCCCTTCGGCGGAGTGGGAGCAAGCGGCATGGGAAATTATCATGGAGAATTTAGTTTCAAAACTTTCACCCACGGCAAAGGGGTTTTAAAAAAATCAACACTTCTAGATGTGCCAGTCAGGTACGCCCCTTACAACGATACAAAAGCAAAAATATTAAAATGGCTGTTTAGCTGATGCCCCCCTCACCAAAATCCCATTTTGCTTTGGTTCTTCCTGGGGCAGTGGCTCGCGGTGCTTTTGAAGCCGGAGTGATCAGTGCACTAGTGGAACATGATGTGAAGATTGATCGTATTGTGGGGACTAGCTCCGGAGCGCTCAACGGACTTGCCTATGCGGCGGCCATTCGTGCGGGCCGGGGAAAAGACATGATATCTGAACTTACCCAGTCATGGATTCAAAATGGCGAGTGGAATCGCTCCATGTCCATTAATCTTTGGGCAATGTTACGTC
>JBBQPV010000106.1:0-6618 GCA_038216925.1 Bdellovibrionia bacterium | reverse complement strand
AGATTCCTAAGCCGGTGGAAAAGGCAGTGGAAGTGAGCGTTGGAAGCGGCACTCCAGTTGGTCCCAAAGAAGCAAAAGTAAAAATTGTAGAGTTCAGTGATTTTCAATGTCCATTCTGTGCACGTGGACGTACTCGTCTAGATGAAATTGTTGGAAAATATAAAGACAAGGTTGTTGTTTATTACAGGCACTTTCCACTGGAAAGTATTCATCCTCAAGCGTTTCACGCAGCTGAAGCTGCACTATGTGCGCAGGATCAAGGCAAGTTTTGGACCTACCACAATATTCTGTTTGATGATCAAAGTAAGCTTGCTGAAAAAGATCTCATAGATAAGGCAGAGGCTGGGAAACTTGACAAGAAGGCCTTTGAAGAGTGTCTCAAGGGCGGCAAAAAAACTGCGGAAATCAGAAAAGATATGGATGATGGAATTAAAGTTGGAGTCAACAGCACGCCAACATTTTTTATCAATGGATTTGCGGTTCGTGGAGCTCAACCAATGGAAGTTTTCTCCGAAATCATCGATGAGCAGTTAGCGAAATAAACTAACCAGCTAGCCCTAAGTGGTGAGGAAAGGCAGACAAACGTCTGCCTTTTTTATTTTATATTTCAAAGTTTGAGCGGGGATGTGGAGAGTTGGTGCGCCATATGTTAATATTTTAGTAGGTCCTTTCTCAAGGAGGAGAAAGTTATGTCAGTAGGGTCCGTTGATCGGTCAGAATCACAAAATATTAAAGAGTCCTATGAGGACCGTGAAAAGTCTTTGGAAGCTCGCCATAAGAGGCAAGTTGCGGATCAAGAGACTAAGCATCAAGATGCCGTGCGAAGTTTGGAAGACCAGTACACAAAAGAATTAGACCGGCAGCAAAAATCTACAAAAGAAGTGATAAGCGATAAAGAACGAAAGCATATGCAGGAAGTTCAAAATCTTCAAGAAGCTAGCCGAAAAAAAATGATTTCAATGAAATCCGACGACGATGATAAATTTAGTAACACCAGAAAGACAGCCGACGGAGAATTAAGTCGCACCAAAGAGCAATCCACTCGAGATAAAGTGCGACTCACCAAAACCTTTGAAGAAGAGTTGGGCAGTAAAGATAAGGACCTTGCGGAAACGGAAGAGCGCTACAGAACCAGCGGCCAAGAGGCGATAAAAGACCAAGGTAAAAGATTTTCAGATGCCCATGAAAAAGAGAAGTCAGAATTAAATAAGGCGTACACAAATAATATTGAAGAAAAGGACGGAGAACTTACTCGTCTTAGAAAAGAAAAAGACAAGGAAGGTACTCAAGCAAAGTACCAGAGTGAAGCGCAAAAAAAGGCCCTAGAGGCAAAATACATGGCCATGGTGGACAATGAGAGAAGATCATACCATCAGAGTTTAGAAAATATGGAAGATGGGTTTCAAATTGCCCTTAAGGAAAATAAAGATAGATACAAAGACCACGCAGATAATATCTCCAAACAGTTTGATGATAATTTTAACAAATTAAAGCAGACAGTGGACGACCGAGTAATGAACGACATCCAAAAACAAAGAAATGAAAACGATGATTTAAAGAGCCAAAACAATTTTGATAAAGCAAAGATGGGACATGATTATCAGCTTCAAAAAGCACATATGATGGGCGAATATAAAAATAATTTTGATGAACTAGAAATGAGACGACGAGCGGCGGTAGAAGACGGTAATCGCATGAAAAAGCAAGAAATTGAATCCATAACCTCCAAACATGAGAGAAGTCTTCAAAAAATGAATGATGAGCAAGTGGCCAAATATGGTGAATTGAAAAATAAAATAGAGCGAGACTATGTGGGACAAGTTGACGAAGCTCGCCAGGAAAGAAATTTAAACCAAATCCAAAGTGAGAATGTAAGAAAGAAACTTGCCCAATCTTATGCAGATAGCCTAGTGAATCAGTCTGAATTTCATGAAGATCAGATTGAAGGACAGAAGCGAGATAACAAGAAGATGCTCAATGAGCAGCGATTTACATTAGAGAAACAAAAAACAGGTGAAGTAAAACACTTACGTGAGCAGTTAGTTGGCCAAAGTCAAGACCATCAAGAGAGGGTTTCTGACTTAACTGAAAAATTTGAATCCCAGATGAATCAAATGAAGAGCGAATACGAGAAAAAAATGAGACGGCAATCTGAGCTCTTTCACGATCAAACTGAAAAACAGGTGAAGTATCTTCAAATGGACCGTGAAGCTGGGGACGCTAAACTCAATCAGCGCATAGGTCAAATTAAAGAGGCCTATGAAAAAGAAATTGATCAACTGAGAAAAAGGCAAGCACAAGAGAGAACCGAACTCGCCTCCACTAAAAAATCATGATTGCTAACAGAAGAACAAAAATTGTAGGTACAATTGGACCCGCCAGTGCCAGCCCGGAAATGCTCCTTCAATTGGTAAAAGCGGGACTTAACGTTGCTAGATTAAATTTTAGTCATGGTACTCATGAAGACCATCTCTCGGTAATAAAGAATCTCAGAAGAATATCCAAAGAAGAGAATGCACCGATCACCCTCATTCAAGATTTGCAGGGCCCTAAAATTCGAATTGGTAAGGTGAAGAATGGGTCCATAATTCTTAAAGAGGGATCACGAGTAGTTATCAGTACGGAAAGTAAAATTGGCGATTCTGATAAAATTTATACAGATTTTAAATCTCTTCCAGATGACGTTGTGGTGGGACAGAGTATTTTTCTTGACGACGGAAATTTGGAATTAAAAGTTGAAAAAATCAGTGATGGGGAAGTCTATACCCAAGTGCTCTACGGCGGAGAATTAAAAGACCATAAGGGTATGAATTTACCAGGTGCAAAACTGTCCGTAGATTGCCTAACTGAAAAAGATCTGAGAGATTTGGATTTTGGATTGGCAAGCGGAGTTGATTACGTAGCTTTGAGTTTTGTGAGACGCCCAGAGGATATTAAGCAGCTTAGAGAGTTAGTTAATCGTAAATCTAAATTTACACGGATCATTGCCAAAATTGAAAAAATGGAAGCGCTGGATAATCTAGAAGAAATAGCGTTTCACTCAGACGGTGTGATGGTGGCTCGTGGAGATCTTGCGGTAGAAATCGGTCAGAGTCTGCTTCCGGGCACTCAAAAAAACATTATAAAAGTTTGTAACTCTCTCGGGCGCCCCGTTGTCACCGCAACTCAGATGCTGGACAGTATGATTATTCATCCCAGGCCCACTCGCGCGGAGGTGACAGACGTTGCTAACGCGGTTTTAGACGGCACCGATGCAGTGATGTTATCCGCTGAAACCGCCAGTGGTAAGTATCCGGTAAAGTGTATTCAGACCATGGATGAAATTATCTCGGAAGTTGAGCGCACAAGCGTAAAATATTACCAAATGTTTGTAAGAGATGAATTCTTAAGCGTGGCAGAAGCTATCGCCGAGAGTGCTTGTCTCTCCGCTATGAAATTAAATGCCAGCGTAATTGTGTGTCTGACCACTTCTGGAAAAACCGCCACTATGATTTCCAGAGCGCGGCCCAAGGCTCGTATCATTGCCATTTCCCATATCCAGGAAACTCTAGATCGCTTGGAACTTGTATGGGGGATCCAAGGCTTTAAAGTTCCGCCCTATAATGATTCCAATAAACTCATGCTTGATCTAGAAAAGACCCTTTTGAGCTACGGTCTATGTCATGCCGGAGACAAACTTATTTTGACCTTAGGTATGCCCGTCATGGAACGGGGAACCACCAACAGCATTCGTGTTTACACTCTTAAAGATCAGCAGATTCCAAAAACTGCATCCGCCGATCTACCTCTCCGCTGCCGCTAAAGGTACGCCGTTCCCATTCCAGTAAGCGGTGCGACATCAGATTGACGGATGGCAAATTTCCTGTGTGGATTTCACAGTGACAAATTCTTTATTGAGACTAGCCAATGAGACTTGATGGACGAGTTCTGCTGGATATAGTTTTCCGTCAATCCCTAGACGATCATGGGCAGCAGTAGCGTCGCTGACCATAGTCATGGTGAATCCTAAGTTTGCAGCCATCCGCGCGGTGGTGGAGACGCAGTGGTCAGTGGTGAGACCGGCAAGTGTGATGTGAGTGAGATTATTTGATTTCAGATAGGCTTCTAATCCTGTGCCGATAAAAGCGCTATTCACAGATTTTGTAAAAATCTTTTCATTTTCCAGAGGTTTAATGAAATCCATAAATTCTGCGCCATTTCCGGGGCGATTGGGATTTAGAGGAGACAAAGTTTCTTTAGACAAATGTTGAATATGAATCACAGGCAAATTATTCTGTCTAAAATTCTCAAGAATCCGCGAAATATTTTTTTCAAGATTAGGATTATTTCTTGGTCCCCAATAGGTGGAATCGGAAAATCCTTTTTGCATGTCGATAATAAGAAGAGCGTTATTGTTGGCCGTTTTCATAGGATTGGGAATAACATATTGCTTGCCGGATTTCAAACGCGCTTGGGCCTGGGCGCATTCAATTTGGGATTCCATCCTCAAATCTCGAAGAGAAGGACTAAGGAAAATCCCATGGAAGGGATTTTCTTAAGCTCAAGGATGAGCGGTCCTTCTCTAAGACGATTTGATGGTGGAATACATAAATGGCGTTTCAAACCGAATGGAGCCAGAAACTTGACATCGCTACTTCGCCAACTTTTGTAGAAGGAGCAGGGACAAGATCAAAATATAAAGTCTTGAAAACTGTTCCTTCTATTTACGCCGTGTTTGTCGAGGTCGCAAAGAGCGACTCGAAAACGCGAACGAACAAACGGCGCTTTATGTGACCAGTGGTTAGCACTTTTTTGAATGATACGGCTTATCCCGCCAGCGTATGAACAATTTGCCAGTATGGATAAATCAGCGCGATTTCAGCCGCATTCACATTCACTGACAGACCATCTTTTTCCTGCATTTTTTCACTGCAAAGACCTTTTTTAATAATCGGATTAAAATCATTCACAGCAACAACAGCACCCAAATCTTTCATAGAGTCATTTTGTATCTGAGTAAGATTGAGTTTGCAGACACCTTTTGCATCAGGGGGAGTTTTAGCGGCGTAAAAAGCCATGGCCCTCAGTGCTTTCATGTCATCGGGTTCTACAGTTATCTTTTTGTCTTCTGCTTTAAATAAATATTCGTTGTACCAATCCACAAATCCGTACAAGACTTCTGGTTTTAATAAATTAACCTTCACCTTGCCTTCTCCTAGCTCTTGATATTTCATAATTCCTAGAGCTTGAAGAAATCCAATGAGTGTTTGCATTTTATTTGTCGGTTCTTGAAATACTTGAATAGTAAATTTTCTCAAAGTTCCTGAGGGAAGTTCAAGTCCGCCGTCCACGGCATCGGCGACGCCAAATCTTGCGGCAACAAGACTTAAAATCGCACAAAGTTTATTGGCCTGGTAGGGTTGAATTCCTTTTGAGGAACCGCCGCCCTTTTCTCCAACCTGTTCCAAGTTTTTAATTCTTTTATTTGCTTCCCTGAGATGATCGTTAATTGTTTTAACAATGGCCTTGATCCATTCGGGAAAAGTATCGTATTGAGCTTGCAAGGACTTAAAGGGGAGGGCGATGACTTCCGTATCTAAATCTGCTTTTGCCGAAGCAGAACGGGGCTTACGATCAAAAAAAGCCATCTCGCCAACCATTTGACCTACACCAACGGTGGCAAGTTCAATTTCCGAAGTCCCTTTTACTTTGAATACAATAAGACGGCCACGCTTAACCACATACATGCAGTCCGGAGTGTCGCCTTCACGAAATAAAATTTCGCCTTGAGCAAGCTTCTTGAGATGATTATTTCCACCTTGTGGCGCGGCCATAGGTACTAGTTTACATTAATGGTTTTTAAATTACTACTGACTATGAGTTTAGCCTCGGTGACCGATTGAATATCGCCAGCAGTCAATCCCGGGGCGGTTTCCAAAAGAACAAGACCTTTGTCTGTGACTTCCATCACGGCCATGTCTGTGACAATCAGATTCACAACTTTTAGACCCGTGAAGGGAAGGGTGCATTTTTTTAAAATCTTTTTTTCATTATTTTTTTTATCACAATGTTGCATGGCTACTATCACTCTTTTAGCGCCGGCAACGAGGTCCATGGCTCCGCCCATTCCTTTCACCATTTTTCCGGGGATCATCCAGTTGGCAATATTTCCTTCTTCATCCACTTGCATGGCCCCTAATACGGTCAAATCAATGTGTCCGCCCCTGATCATGGCAAAAGAATCAGCGCTAGAAAAAAAACTGCCCCCAGGCAACACGGTCACGGTCTGTTTCCCGGCATTAATGAGGTCAGGGTCCAAATCTTTTTCTAGGGGAAAAGGTCCCATGCCCAGCATCCCGTTTTCTGATTGCATCACCACATCCATACCTTCAGGAATAAAATTGGCTACCAGTGTGGGCATTCCAATGCCAAGGTTCACGGTGTATCCAGCTTTAATTTCTTGGGCTATTCGTTTTACAATTTGATCGCGAGTGAGCATCAGCCACTCCTTACGGTTTTGTTCTCAATACGTTTTTGATATTTAGCGCCCTGAAATATTCTCTTCACATATACGCCTGGTGTATGAATCTGATCAGGGTCCAAGGTGCCCACCGGAACAAGTTCTTCCACTTCAGCAAT
>JBBQPV010000105.1:0-6632 GCA_038216925.1 Bdellovibrionia bacterium | reverse complement strand
TGCACAGCTTTATTAAATACTTCTTTTTCTGGGACTTTAAATTGAATGAGACCTTTTTCTTTGAGGCGATCGAAAACGCTATGAACTAGACGTTCTATTTGGGTCGAGTGAAGCTTCATGTGCTCAATAGATTCTAAAATTATAAAGGTGTCAATTAACATTTCGCTTTAAATAAGTTACTCTTTTAACTATGAAGAAAAACGGTTTTGTCACCGTCATTGCGTTAAGCATCGCGGTATTTTTTATTTCTATATTGTTTGTCGCGCTCTGGGCCCAATCACTTGATCACAAAATAAAAGAGAGACTGAGCGGAAAACGTTGGGCTGCGCCCACGGAATTTTTTTCCGCGCCGGAAAGAGTTCTAAAAGGTCAAAGCGACATCACTAAAATATTAGAACAAACACTGAGTCGCCTTGAATATAAGCAAGTGCTCATAGAAAAAACTCTAGGTCCGGGACAATTCTCAATTTGGAATCAGCAAAAATGCGCAGAAAAAGTCAAAGAGCTGCCCAGCGCTGTAACCCAATGTTGGATTTGGATGTCTAAGGCCAGAAAAGATCAAATTAATGATGCACCTAATAACGGTGCCCCCATTGAACAGTTAGTGGCCATTAATGCTGATAATGTTGTCACTGAGGTGTACGAGGGAACTCCCCTTGCGCCATCCTCAGTCATTGAACTTGAACCAGAGCTATTCGCCCAGTTTTATGGTGGTCAACCGGTGCTTAGACAAATTGTGACATTACCGGAAGTCCCTACGTCTTTTTTAAATGCGTTAATGGCCATTGAAGATAGTCAATTTCTCACCCACAGTGGTGTGAGTTGGACAGGTATTCTCAGAGCAGCAGCACGAAATTTCGTCCACGGCGGTGTGCGTGAAGGTGGGAGCACACTGACACAGCAATTAGTTAAAAATTATTTTTTAACCCACGAGAGAACTTTCAAAAGAAAAATAACGGAAATTTTAATGGCTCTGCTTTTAGAAACGCGATTTACCAAAGATGAGATTCTAGAAACTTACGTCAATGAAGTGTATCTGGGACAGGCCGGTCCATTTGAAATACATGGAGTTGGTGTTGCTTCAAAATTCTTTTTTAACAAGGCTCCTGGGGATTTAACCTTAGCGGAAGCGGCATTGCTGGCGGGTTCCATTAGGAGCCCGGGAATGTATTCTCCTTTTGTTCATCCGGACCGGGCGATGAAACGCCGAGAGCAAGTACTCCACCGCATGTTGGAACTAAACTTAATAGACATTGGGGAATTCACCGCGGCAAGCCGTGATCCTTTGCCGGTCAGACCTCAAAGATTACTGAGAGATCAAGCTCCATTTTTTATTGAGTCGGTAAAATATCAACTAAGAAAAATGAATTACAATTCTGTGGACGGTCTGAGGGTCTTCACCACTCTAAACTTAAGAGCGCAACAAGCCGCAACTGAAGCTCTTACCAGAGGCCTTTTAGATTTAGAAAAAAAATACGCTGGCATTCAGAAAAAGGAAGCAAGACTCAATACAAAACTTCAAGGGGCACTCATTTCATCAGACCCTACTAATGGCTTTGTGGAGGCCGTAGTGGGAGGAAGAAGTTTTTCCGAAACCCAGCTTAACCGCGCCGTGAACAGTAAACGTCAAGTGGGAAGTATCTTTAAGCCCTTTGTTTTTCTGACTGCCTTTACTAACAATGATGCCGACGGAAAGCCTTATACGCCCCTGACTCCTCTGGTTGATGAACCTTTCACGGTAAATTATGAAAGACAAAGCTGGACTCCGCAAAATTATGACGGCAAATATTTTGGAAACATTGCACTTTATCTTGCTATTGAAAAAAGTCTAAACGCTGCAACCAGTAAAGTGGCCATGCAAGTTGGAATTAAAAAAGTAGCAGAGGTGGCATCTCAAATGGGAATTGATAGTCCTCTTCTTGCGGTGCCAAGTCTTTCTTTAGGCGCCGCTACACTTTCTCCACTGGAAGTTCTGCAAAGTTATTCCACCCTCGCACACCGTGGAGAACTCAATCCACTAACTTTTATTTACCGTGTGCTTAATGAACAGGGAGACAAGCTTTACGAATTCAAGCCCGCCGGAATTCAAGCGGTGGATCCGGTGGCCGCTCGAGAAGTAGTGTCACTGATGGAAGGCGCTATTGATAGAGGCACCGGACAATCCGCCCGGGCCATGGGATTCACCCATCCCGCTGCGGGAAAAACTGGAACCACATCAGACACAAAAGACGCGTGGTTTGGAGGATTCACTCCCCTTCATGTGGCCATTGTATGGGTTGGGTTTGATCAGCCAGAGGCCATGGGATTAACGGGCGCACTGGCCGCCCTTCCTATTTGGACTGACTACATGAAAAACTATGCAGCAAGGCAACCGCCCATTCCATTTTCTGTTCCGGAAGGGGCGGTGCTCTTAAATTTTGATTCCTCTTGTGCTATGGAGCAGCCGCCCTATTTATTACCTACTCAAAAACTGAGTTTAATTTTTAGACAGGGGCAAGAGCCCCAATCCAGCTGCTGGAAACCGCCGAATTGACATAGTGTCATAATGACACCATCGCAATCCAAATTGTCAGAGAGAACGCCCAATTCTTCGTCTTATCAGCGTTTTATGCCACAACCAAACTCTCAGACCATGGCTCCTGTTTTGCTCATTTGAAGGTCAGGGGCGTATATGGGGAAAAGAAAGATAAGGGCTAAATTGGCTTTTGTTATGCAGTGGAAGAAGTTTTATCCCCTCGTGAGATTTTTGGGCGCTGTGGTGATTGCCGTTCTTGTCACCAAGTTCCCCATGAACTTCATTGAAGGTGCTCTTTATGACGCTCGAGTGCGCATGAGCCCACCCACTGCAATTTCAAATGAAATAGCTACCGTTGCAATCGACTCAAAAACTTCCTCTGACCTAAATCATGAGCCCACTTTCCGTGATCAAACTTGGCTCCTTAACCAAATCCTTGGCGACGGCCCCAAAAACATCATTATGCTCGGCGATCCCACAAAGTGGGAAGGTACCCCAGAAGAAAAACAGGAATTTATAAAGTTACAAAATCCAAAATTATTTTTTGCCACAGATCAAATCTACGGAAAATTAAAATTTCAAGCTCCCTTTGATGCCTTAAATTTAGTGTCTGCACCCATCACCAGAGACAACATCACATTTGCGGGGGATAAAGTGACCCGCCGACTTATTATTTCCTTTGAAGACCAGCTGACCTTGCAGGCACTTGTTGCACAAACTATGGGAGCGAAAGAGAAAAACTTACGGGGAACTTCTGACACTGACGGTTCAAAATATTCATACATTCATTTTTCTCCAAGCGGAACTTTTAGACCACTCAGTTTTATTGATGTCAGAGACGGACGTTTTCCTAAGGGAGCATTTACTGGTAAAACCGTAATAATTGGCAATGATAATAATTTAAATTCTGAAGATTATATTCAAACGCCGTACTCCAGAGACCCTCTAGCCATGTCCCGGTTGGAAGCACATGCTAATATTATAAATACACTTCTCCAAAATAACGGTTACGTGAAAGCGCAAAGTTGGCTGGATTTTGTCTTCACACTCCTTGTGTCTTATATCACTGTGCTTGTTGTTTGGGCCGCAAGACCCGCCCGGGGAATTTTTATTCTGTTTACTCAGGCAGTGACATTCTTTTTAATTTCATATCTTTTGTTTGCGCTCTTCGGAGTCTGGATTAACGCCATCCATCCTCTGGTTGCTATTTTCGTTTGTTATTATTTTTTTATACCATATCGCCTTATTGTAGAAAATAAGCGCAGCTGGGAATTTCAGCAAAAAAACCGCCTTCTCACCCAAGTGGAAGAGTTGAAAACAAATTTTATTTCTATGATGAGTCACGATCTCAAAACGCCTATTGCACGCATTCAAGGAATGGCCGAAATCGCACTCAATGACTCCACAAAATTGGCTCCCCATCAAAAAGAAGCTTTGAAAACCATCATGCAGTCCAGTGAAGAATTAAACGGATTTGTTGGAAGTATTTTGGATCTCAGTCGCATTGAAGGTAAAGAGATGAAGCTCCATAAGACATCTAAGGATGTCAACGCTGTTATAAATGAAGTCATAAAGAAATATGAATTCAGTGCCAAGTCAAAAGGAATCACACTTAAAGCGGAGCTAGAGACGCTGTTTAGCATCAGGGTTGACGTAGATCTCATTCGCCAAGTCATTGCTAACCTTGTGGAAAATGCGATTAAGTACACCGCTGAGAACACCACCGTCACCGTCTCCTCTCATGAGGTTGGCGGTCAAATTATTGTGACTGTTGAAGATCAGGGCCGAGGTATTCCTCAAGATGAAATAGACAATATCTTTCTTAAGTTTTATAGAAGTAGGGAAGCCAAAGCGTCCTCCACAAAAGGTTCTGGTTTAGGTCTGTACCTTGCTAAATATTTTGTGGAATTACACAATGGCCAAATAGCCGTGGAATCAGAACCAGAAAAGGGTTCTAAGTTCACGGTGCAGTTACCGCTTTAAGGAGTAGTAGTATGCTCAAAGTATTAGTAGTTGATGACGATCAAGCCCTCAGGGTTTCCGTAAAGAGTGCCCTTACAAGTATTGGCCAATATGAAATCGACGAGGCCGCAGACGGACTTGAAGCCGTAGCAAAAGTCAGGGCAGGACAATACTCCTTGGTGTTTCTTGATGTAGATATGCCCAACCTCAATGGTCTTGAAGCATTGAAGTTTATTAAAGATCACGACCCCGGAATAATCGTCATTATCCTTACCGCCTACAGTAATATTGAAGATGCAGTTAAGGCCGTGAAAGAAGGCGCATACAATTACATTTCAAAGCCTGTAAAGCAAAACGAGATCATCGAGATTACCTCCAAAGCATTTGAAGCCCACGATCTCATAACAAGAGTCGCGGCCAGCGCGCCCACCTTGACTCTAGAAGGTGGCCAAACATTCAGAAGTGGCAGCCGAGAAATGCAAAAGGTTTTTAATATCATTAATAAGCTCTCCAAAGTGAATACCCCTGTGCTCATCAGGGGTGAATCAGGAACGGGCAAAGAACTTGTTGCCCGCGCTATTCATTTTAACAGTGAAAGAAAATCTGAAAAAATTGTTTCCATCAATTGCTCAGCAATTCCGGAGACTTTATTTGAAAGCGAACTTTTTGGTCATGAAAAAGGAGCCTTTACTGGAGCGGATCAAAGAAAGATTGGAAAATTTCAATTTGCTGAGGGCGGAACCTTGTTCCTTGATGAAGTTGGTGATCTTTCACCTCCCATGCAGGTGAAACTACTGAGAGTTCTTCAAGAAAAGAAATTCACACCTGTGGGATCCAACAGAGAAATTGATAGCGACGTCAGAATTATTGCAGCCACAAATAGAAATCTAGATGAAATGATCAAGGGCGGACAATTTAGGGAAGATTTATTTTACAGATTAAATGTTATACCAGTTGTGTTGCCCCCTTTAAGAGACCGTAAAGATGATATTGAACATCTGGTTTCACTTTTCGTTAATAAATTCAACGGTTCCCATAAAAGAGATATCGCAGGAGTCACTGTGGATTCTTTGGCGAGTCTTAAAAAATATGATTGGCCTGGAAATATTCGCGAATTAGAAAATGTCATTGAACACGCCTTCATCATTGAAACAGGTCCAAAAATTACTGTAGCCAGTCTTCCAGAGAAAGTGACTGGTCTTGATCCTGATGTGGCCGCTTTGGCTGCCGCTGGAGAGGCAGCGCCCGCCTCTTCAAATCAGGAGGCACTGGATTTCTCAAAGCAAAAAGAATTATTTGAAAAAGAATTTATAATTAAAGCATTAAAAATTTTTAAAGGAAGAATCAATCAGACTGCACTTAATGCAAATATTCCTAAGAAAACTCTCTTAAGAAAAATTGAAAAGTACGCTATCAATCCAAGGGAATTTTCAACTACAAAAGATTCTTAATTTCGGCCTTGCTGAAATTGTGAAGAATGGGTTAAGAATCTTGTCTAACTTTTAAAAACTGGGGATACAAAAGTTGATTCCGCAAGCGTACACCGCCCGCGATATTGGTGAAGCCTATAAGTGGATCCAAACACTGCCGCCGCATATGAAAGAAGAATTGAAAACCATGGAACAGATGGTTCTCAGTTATTTGAAGTCAAAATCTATGGGAACCTTGGGCAACTACGCCAGCGAGGGCCCTAAGAAGTCTCAGGAATTTCAAAAGACCTTACAGAATTTAAAAGCAGAAATGGATCAATTTGATTTTGTCCGAAGTGATGAACCCACGCCACCCGTTGCTGTTCCACAATCTGCTGCGCCAGCGCAACCTCAACCCAATGCAGTGCCACAAATCTCACAAATTGCACAGCAAGCACCTCTACAGCCAAATCTCCTAGCGGCATTAAAATTAGATCCCCGTAGTCGACAAATTGTTAATGACATCAAAGATGGATTCAATTTGAGTTCTGATTTGGAAGTCATACGAATGAGCCTCGTGCTCGCTCATAAGACCCTTAAGAATTTAATAGAATAATTTTTACGCCGCTCTCTTCCGAGACATACGCATATTCATGTGCCTGACACTTCTGAAAGCATTTGCCGGAGGCTCTATCTTCATGTAGCGCTGGAACGGATGGGGAATGGGCTTGGGTTGTGGATTGTGG
>JBBQPV010000104.1:0-6662 GCA_038216925.1 Bdellovibrionia bacterium | reverse complement strand
CTCTCATTTAGTTTATGGGCCATATGACTACAGCCTTCAGACGGACAATCGGTACTGCAGCCACTTCCGGCCATTTTGAGTTCATTATGTGTATACAATTTTTCCAGTGGAAATTCGGCTTTTATTTTCTTCGCAAGGCCCATGAGTAGCATTAACGCTTCCGCCGGTGGCTGTGGTAAATCCGCAGAGGGATGTAGTGCCGACGGACCGTGAGGTGTGTAACTTCCAGCGAAGACAACAGCAAGAGAGTCCTCATTAAGCCCAGATCCAGCATGGGCTCCAACGTATATATTGGGGCGCCCCTCAAAAAGACGCCAATGACCATTAGGCATTTCGGAGATCACATAGTGGTATCCAATATCTGTAAAATCTCGTCCCAGTATGTGAGACTTTTGAATAATGTCAGGACCCATGAATGGACTCATGTCAGAATGGTGCACAACAAGTTTAACTGGTCTTTGGGGAAACTTTTCCATGCACATTGGTTCTTTAATGGCTTTTAATTTTGCAGTCATCTCGGCAACTTTTTCTTTCCAATTTAATGGATGGGTACATTTTGCATTGTCCATGACTAGTCTTAGCTGACTAATTTCATGAAGGATCGCTCTCTGTATGGGCGAACATTCGGCGGCTTGCGGACAAGACTTCCAAGTTGTAACGTGAGTCAAATCCTGCTTACCAGGAAAGCATTCCTTTCCATTTTCTCTTGGTACAATTTGAGCTTCAGGAATTTCACATGAACTGATAACTTTTTCCGCAGAAGAAAAATTCCAACTCAGGGCGCCAGATTCAATTTGTGGCAGTGGACAACTATTTAACTGCGCCTCTGCGCTAACAAAATAAAAAATCACAAACAGAAGTTTAATGACCATCTAAATATTATGTGATGTCAGCGCGACTTTGTCACGCCCCTTTGAGGGCATAACGGCATAATTTGACACTTGGTACATAGCGGAGTTCGGGCGACACATATTGCTCGTCCGTGGCTGATGAGCCAATGGGCAAGATTTGACCAATACTTTTTATTAATAAGTGCCATAAGCGCAAACTCTAATTTAACAGCGTCCATTCCTCTGGCCAAGTCTAGGCGGTTACTCAAACGGGTAACATGGGTGTCCACCACAACGGAAGGAATGTTAAAAACCTCTGTGAGAATGACGTTGGCTGTTTTCCGTCCCACGCCGGGTAAAGTAACTAACTCTTCGATAGTTCCTGGAACTTGCCCGTCAAATTTCTCCAAAAGCATGATGGACATATTTTTTATGCTTCTGGCTTTATTTCTATAAAAGCCAGTGGATTTAACTAAGGATTCCAATTCTTCAATATCACTACCGGCAAAATCTTTTGCAGTTTTAAAACGTTTAAAAAGGGCAGGTGTGGTCATGTTGACCCGAGCATCAGTGCATTGAGCGCTGAGAATAACTGCCACTAGTAATTGCAATGGGGAATCATGGGTCAAAAAACATTTTACGTCGGGATAAGTCTTAGACAAAATGGCAATAATTTTGTTTGCTCGGGTTTTTTTTAAATCAAAAGATTCTTTAGGCATTTCTAGATTTATAACTTCTTAAGGATTGTAAAACTTTATTTGCCGGCAATGTATTGATCACGTTTTTGGTACCTAGCCAAGCTTTTCTTGCAATGCCAATTCCATATTCCACGTCTTCCAGCCCTGCAACACTGTGGGCATCGGGGTTAATACTCACCCTCCCACCTTTTTCCTGCAAATATTTTCCATAACGCCAGTCTAAGTCTAACCTCTGTGGATGGGCATTGAGTTCCATGACTACACCAAGTTTGATGGACTCATCGATGACTTTATGAATATCAATAGATACTCCGTCCCGGGCGAGCAATATTCTGGCAGTAGGATGTCCAAAAAAATCAAAAAACGGATTAGAGAAAGCATTTAAAACTCGAGCGGTCATTTTTTCTTTGGTTTGAGAAAAAGCCCCGTGCAAACTTCCAATAATGAAATCAAATTTTGCGAGAAACTCATTTTCATAATCTAAAGCGCCTTCAGCCAAAATATCCGATTCAATTCCCTTAAAAATCTTAATTTTAAATTTCTTTTGGAGGGTTTCAATTCGTTTAAATTGCTCCATCACTCGCTCTTTACGCATCCCATTGGCGTATACTTCCGCTGAAGCACTGTGATCACTGATGCCAATGTATTCAAACCCCAAAGTTTGTGCGGCTCCTACCATTTCCTCTAGAGAATTGGTCCCGTCGGAATCTGTAGTATGGCAATGGAAAACGCCTTTGAGTTCATCTCGCTCAATCAGCGTAGGCAATTGGTTCTTTTGCGCTACTTCTATTTCACCGCAATTCTCTCTCATCTCCGGCGGAATATATTCCATTCCTAAAAACTTAAATATTTCCTTTTCACTTCCACACTGCACGGGCACTTCTTTATCTTTTTTAGTCTGAGTCAATCCATATTCATTAAGCTTATAACCTTTGTCTTTGGCAATTTGCCTCATGACATCATTATGCTCTTTACTCCCTGTAAAATACAAAAGAGCAAAGGGAAATTCTTCAGGTTTTACAATGCGTAAGTCGCATGCCATTCCATTTTTCAAGACAACGCTGATTTTAGTATCTCCATTGGCAGTTATAGACTCAACATTAGGATTAGCTAAAAATTTTTCTGCAATGGGTTTATATGAATGAGAGGAAACAAGAATATCAATGTCTCTTATCACCTCTTTACACCGCCTTAAAGACCCTCCAACACTGATCTCTTCAACACCCTTCACTTTTTTTAGAGCAGACACCAAAAGCTGAGCTTCAAGGATCGCGTCAGAGTACAGGAAATTATTTTGATGTTTCTTTTTAAACTCAATGCTCTTAAGAATTTTTTCCTGAGTTTTTTCTCCAAATCCGTCTAATTTTACCAATCGATTTTCTTTACAGGCGTACTCTAATTCTCCGACGCTCTTAATGTCTAATTTTTCATAAAGAACGCGCACCTTCTTTGGGCCGAGCCCCGTCAAAGAAAGCATGTCTACAACTCCGGTGGGAATCTTTGATCTTAACTTTTCATGGTCTGCAATTTTTCCCGATTTTTGAAATTCTGTTATTTTCTCTAAGAGTCCAGCTCCGATGCCCTTTACTTTTGCTAAACTGCCATCATTAAATGCTTTTTCTAAATCACCTTGAAAAGTTTCAATAATTCTTGCCCCATTTTGGAAAGCCCGCACCTTAAAAGGATTTTCTCCGGTAAGATCCATGAGGAGACCAGTTTCATCTAGGATTTGTGCTAACAAATTACGGTCCATCGTTGCCAATGGCTTCAACTGGGCATCCATCCATCGCTTCTTTGCAAAGAGCTTCTTCTTCTGGAGATCCGGGTTGGGCTGACACAAACGCGTGTCCAGAATCAAAATTCATTTTGAAATGATCTGCGGCAGTTCTACAGCAGGCATCACAAGAGATACACTGTGCATCAACGTAGAATTTTCCCGGCTCGTTTTCTGGATACTTACTAGACTTGTCCGCCATAGGAGACAGTTTTATCTTTTGTCACCATTGTTGTCAATTTGAACAAAAGATCTTCAGAGACTCAGATTTTTCCAAAACCTCACCCACCACCCAAGGCTGAAAACCCGCCAAGGCCTTGAATTTGAGGAGATAAGAAGTCACGTCTTCCTCTGGAATAGAAATGAGAAGCCCACCGCTGGTTTGTGGGTCCAACATAGCATGAAGAATTTCACCAGACACGTCTCTTGAGATTTCTAAATCGCAACTGTAAGCACGGTTTCCGGCGGCGGCGCCGGTGACGATCCCTTTTTTAATAAGTTGAAGTGTGCCATCAAGAAGAGGAAGTTTTGAGGCTTCGATTTTAACACTTAACCCGCTGCCCCTCACCATTTCGGAGAGATGCCCTAGGAACCCAAAGCCAGTGACGTCTGTGCAACCTGTGGCGCTAGTTTCAAGCATTGCTGCACATGCATTTTTATTAAGAGTGGCCATCTGATCTATCGCTGGCTGTAAAAACTCTTTAGGACATTTGTTTCTTTTCGCTGCCGTCGTGATGACGCCGGTGCCAAGTTTTTTAGTCAAAATAAGTTTTTGACCGGACTTTAATTTATCATTTGAAAAAATACGTTGAGGTGAGATTTCACCTGTAACAGACAATCCATATTTCATCTCATCATCTCTGACGGAATGTCCTCCAACCAAAACAGCCCCTGCTTCTAGAATCTTTTCTAATCCGCCGGCTAGAATCTTTCCCATGATCTCAGGGCCAAGTTCCTCCGGATAGCAGAGAACATTTAAAGCGGTGAGAGGCTTTCCGCCCATGGCATAAACGTCACTTAGCGCATTAGCGGCGGCAATTCGACCAAACCAAAGAGGGTCATCTACTATAGGCGTGAAAAAATCTATGGTTTGCACTAGGGCCAAATCCGGAGTCATTTGAAACACTCCGGCATCATCGGCCTTGTCAAAACCAACCAGGAGTCGCGGATCTTTGGGACCGCGGCTCAAGCTATCTATGGCCTGCCTCAACAACGTTGGGCTAAGTTTAGACGCTCATCCAGCGCCGGATACGGATTGCGTAAGCCGGTCTTTTCTCTTGAGTCTTCTCCAGAACATAAAATAAAGTTAGCATGAAATGCACACACATGCCCATCATAATCACAACCATCCCACCCCTTCGAGAAATACTCGGCCGTTAAAGATTGCACTTATATTAACGCTCATTTTCATGGCCATAGAATTTGTCGGAGGCTATCTAACTAATAGTCTGGCTCTGATGTCCGATGCGGTACATATGCTTACGGATGCGGCGGCTTTGGGATTAAGTTTTGGGGCATTTTATATGAGCCAAAAGCCCGCAAGTCTAAAGCGAACATTTGGATTCCACCGTTTTGAAATTTTAGCAGCCTTCGCTAACGGCCTTCTTTTGATTGGCCTTTCCGTTGTCATCATTTATCAAAGCTTATTTCGCCTTCAACATCCGGAAGACATAAAAGCACTTCAAACGATGGCCATCGCAACCGTTGGTCTTATTTTTAATATTTACAGTGCGTTTATACTTTTGAAAGCTGACCATTCAGATTTGAATGTGCGTGGAGCATTTTTTCACGTCATGGGAGATCTTTTAGGCTCAGTGGGTGCCATAGTAGCCGGAGCCATGATTTACTGGTTTGGACTCCGGCAGGCCGATGCGGTGGTGAGTATTGTTATCAGTGTCATTATCATTGTGTCGGCGTGGAAATTAGTGGCCGATACTGTTCATGTGATGCTTGAAAATGCGCCGGCGCATATGGACGTGGATGAAATTCAGCAAGAAATGCTTAAGGTCCCAGAGGTTGACGCACTCCACGATTTACATGTCTGGTGTATTACTTCAAATCTTGTGAGCTTAAGCGCCCATGTGGTTTCTCGGACGCTGGACACGCAGGCCCTGCTTATCCGTCTCAGGAACTGTCTTCAACATAAATTTGAAATCACCCATGTGACAATTCAGATTGAGACGGAAAGCCTTCAGGAATTTGAACCCAGCGTTTAGATTTTACTTTTCTTCTTGGCCGGAGTTTTCGCCGGAGTTTTGGGGGCCGTGGAAAAATCGGTGGCATCCATAAATGCCAATAACTTTTCACTTATATTTGAAGCCTTGGGTCCTAATTTTGCTTCAAGAACTCCACCCTTTAATACAAATGTCGCTTCGTCACCTGTGCCAGCTTTACACACAATGCTGTTTACAAGCCCAGTCACCTTCTCTTTATTGTTATTTCCTAAATCTTTTGCGTTTCGGCACATCGTAGATAACTTTTCACGAACTTCCCTACAATAATAACCGGCCTCATTTCCTTCTTTAGTAAACGGTGCGGCCAAGCTGGCATCCAATTTCAGAGGAAGGTTTTTTCCGCACATTTCCATGGAGTATTTGTTTTCATTGTCGCTGGGATCATCCACTTGCTTCTGCCATTTCTTTAAGTTGGCAGTTTCTTGCGGGGTTAACGCGTAGACGTTAAATGAAAACAAAACGGCAAGTATTAGAGTGACTTTACACATGGCGATTCCTCCAGTGAATTTCAGATGTTTTTCACTATGAGGTTAAATTTTATTTAGAGTTTTTCCAAGAGATTTCTGTAAACGTCGGTAGCTTTCACAAAACGAATCCCCGCCGCAGGTTTACCGGCCCAAAACCCTTTTTGAGTCGCCCACACCACTTCAACATCTACTGTGTATGCCTTTGCCATTTTATCTAGGTGAATAGTGAGCTTTAAAATGTCCCCGTTATTGAGCTTTTCTGCTCCAGCGTCCACCTCTAAATAGGCACCGCCCCGAGATAAATTATAGATCCGTGCAGAAATGTTACTTCCGGTCGTGGGTTTCTCTATCATTGCTTTTTGGTCTGTATAGAACCTTCTAAATATTCTTTGTTCCACTCGGCGGCCTTGCACCATTTTATCGGCAATTCCCCAAACGTCTTTGGATTCAAAGGGCTTTTCAATCAACACCGTTTTGGGGATTTTTTGCAGTTCTTTGAGAGCATCTCTTTGCACGAAGGTAGAAAAAATGATGATTGGGAAATTATACCCTGAATCTCGCAGATGAGTGGCAAAGGACACTTTATCTGCAGTGAATGATTCAAGGTTAAACACCACGCAGTTCACCTTTGACTCTTTAATTCTACTTAGCGCTTTGTC
>JBBQPV010000103.1:0-6748 GCA_038216925.1 Bdellovibrionia bacterium | reverse complement strand
CTGTGGGAAAAGATTAAACTTGAAAAGATAGAAATGATTAAACAACTGGAACTTGACTTGTTTGCTGCTTAGGAAATAAAAGAATGAAAATCATTTCGGATTACTTCTAAAAAATTTCTACCAGATCTGGGACGCGGCCATTTCAAGAAGGTCTTTTACAAAATCTCGAACGTCAGCATCATCGTCTACCAAAAGAATTTTTTTCTTTTCCATGACAGATGATCGACATTAGTTTTCATTTACTTGGTTTAAACAAAGTATAGGTACCTAGACCTAAGTGAGATGGTAATTAAATCAATTTACATGTAAATTTAAATGATGGACGAGGGATCTTTCAGTCGAGATGTAATTAGAGAAGACTATCACATGGGTGATTTTATCTTTTTTGAAGGAGATGAGGATTATCATTTTTACGTTGTTGAAACGGGAAGAATTCAAATTTTTACAAAAAATAGTTCCGGTCAAAGAATTGATATTGCCACTGTGGAACCTGGGGAATCTTTTGGCGAATTTGCTCTTCTTGATAATCAGCCTAGATCTGCCTCTGCCCAAGCGCTTAGCCACTGCACCTTAGTGAAGGTCTCACAAAAAGGGTATGAGCAACTCTTGGCCGAGATTCCCGTTTGGGCAAGTTCAATGTTGAAATCTTTTTCCCGCCGCATGAAAGCCACAAATCAATTGTTGCAAAACGCTCCGCAGTTTTTATCCCGAGAAGATTAATCTATTTTTAGTTAGCATCACAGAAAAGTTTCAGCTAGATTCCAGTTCATGGAAACTGAATTAGAACCTAAAAATCAGGCGTCACTTCTTACGATGCTGATCATTGTATTAGGAATTATGGGACTATTTTTTACCATGATATCCTCATTTATCATTTCAGTAATTATGGGGGCGATACTGGCCATCATATTAAAGCCTTTTTATAAGAGGTTACGGGCACGGCGTTTATCGTCCCGGTGGTCTGGTGCGATACTGACTCTGCTCCTTACGCTTTTAATATTAGGGCCGCTATTGAGTTTTACAATAACGGCAGTGAATCAAGGTGTGGTCATCGGTGAGAAATTATCTAAAAGTGAAAATCTGACTTATGAGGCGTTATCTGAAAAGATTTCTGCCGTCCCAATGTCTGAAACTCTCATCGGAGATCAAGCTGCCGTAGAAGGAAAAATCCGGAATGGGGTCAAAAATGGAGCGGCAGCAGTAACCGCCGGAATACTTCAGTTTTTGAGTCACCTTCCGGACTTTTTGCTTCATATGATTTTAGCTTTAATCGCGTGTTACGTTTTTCTCATTCAAGGGGAAACGCTGATCAAATGGACGTTTGCTAAAATTCCTCTGGACCAAGAGGTAGAACAAAACATTAAAATTTCATTTGCCAGCTCTGCATCTTCCGTTGTTTTATCCGTTCTTGCCGCAGCCGCTACACAGACCGTCATTTTACTTATGGGATTTTTAATCTTAGGTATTCCAGGTGCCATTTTTGCCGCAGGTGCGACTTTTATTTTTGCACTCATTCCAATTGTGAGCAGTAGTCCTGTGTGGCTTTCCGGAGCTCTTTACCTTTACCTTCAAGGTTCTGTTTCAAAAATGTTCATTATGTTGGGAATCGGAATTCTCACCGCTGTAGCAGAAAATCTTGTGAGGCCTATGGTATTGAAGGGGAGTGCCAACATGCATCCCCTTCTCAGTCTCATTTCTATTTTTGGTGGCCTTCAAATGTTTGGACTATTTGGGGTACTTATTGGACCCATTATCGCAGCCTTACTTGTCTCACTACTGGAAATCTGGCCTGTTGTGGCCAGAAAATCCGGCGTGAGGTTTGGCGGAGCCTAATTACATTCCTGAAAACAGAGCGGACATCTTTAAGCGGGACGCGGGTCTTCGAGCGCCCATCTCGTATCCTTTTTGTGCAATGGCAAGTCTTGTTGCTAAAGGGACACCGTTGAGGCCCCAGTAGTGATTTACTAGTGCAACAGAATGCTCAGGTGTGCATCCACTGAAGCTTAGGATCATTGCAAACACACTTGGTCCTCGATGTTGTTCATTGTTACAACCAATAGCTAAGTAATGGTGTTTTTCCATGCAGCTTAAAAAGCTAACGGGGTTCTGATCAAATGATCGATCTAACGCTTGAGCATATTCAGTTGCAGACGCCTGTGCATTTGCTCCGGGCATGCTCAGGTATTCCCAATTAAATCTCACTTCAGCGATGGGATTATATTTATTTACGTACCAAGTGCAGTAACCTTCAGACGCTTTTGAATCTGAATTTACAGTGGCTAATTCTGAAACAGATTTAGGTAAAGACAGGCCAACAGCCATTCCGGAAAAAAGTGTTTTCCCCAGTCGAAAGCTATGACGTCTTAAAATACCGTAGCCGGATGCGGCCATCTTTGGATTCACTTCGGTCCTGGCAAAATTTGACGGTTGGCAATAGGCCGGTTCAATGTCGGCCATAGCCGCGGATGATACGAAGATAGCGCTCACAATAAATAATAAATTTTTCATTTTTACCCCTTTATTTAAGAATGACTCTCGGGCGCCAGCTTAAAGTTGGGAGCGGATAACAAGCAAGGGTTAAATTGAAATATTTACATGGGGTGGCCAGGCCACTATGCCAGTACATCACCGGTTCTAATGGCTCCTATTGCTTTAGGCATGATGTAGACGCCGAAGGCTACCTTTCCACCAACCATACGGTACTTAGAAAGGGCACTGAGGGGTTGGGGAGCGGAACTCTGGGCTGTGGATTGATTAATAGTGATTATTTTGCATCTCATGCAGGGTTTATGGTTCTTAAAATTAATGGACCCTATTTGAAATTTCTTAAGGTGGTCTTCATCATATTCCGGCATCCCAGAGACAATTATATTCGCTCTGAATCGGGCTGCAAAGTCCTTCAAACTGCTCTCTGTGGCTGCTTTTAGCGCCAAGTCCTTAACACTGTTTTCATTTATCAGGAGCAGAGGCCCGGCGTCGGCAAACGTGAGAGGGTGATTTGTGCTGTTCACAGTCCGCATTGAATCAGTCCCGTATCTCACAAAGCTTACCTTCATCTTTAAATATTCTGAAGCAGCTGCTGAAACCTCGTGACTGTCTTCATGGGCGATGATTTGACTCCGCCACACAGAAACGGGGCGGGTCAGTTTTGTTTCCTCAAAAAGGGACGTCTCAAAGGTTTCACCATTTATTTTGAGCACCAATTTGTCTTTAAGAAGGTTAGGTTTGATAAGGGCCATCTGAGCCCTCTCCCTTTGAGAGACAAATTTGCCATTTTCATCCACAAACATCCATTGCCGGTCAAATTCTGGGCCCGACGAGAGAATATTAATTTCCTCCACATCAATGGCAGCACAGGATTTTACGGGATAAATATGAAGGCTTGAAACTTTACTTTCCATAACGACGGTGAAAAGTCTTGCACAGAAATGAGGCAAAGCAAATTTATAAAATAGATTTTTCTTTGGCATCCGAATTGCTATTTTCATATTTTGATTAACTTTATGCCTAATAAAGAGTCAAAACACTGACGGAAAGTTTTTCTTTGAAAATTTCTGATCCATACTTCGAGCGTAATATTAGCCATTTAACCCACTAACAATTAGCGCAACAAGAGTTCATGTTGACACTTTTTGGGTGTCAAAATAATTTAGGGAATCTGAACTGAGCCGCTAACAGCTGGCTTAGCTCACTTCGAAAGAAGAATAAAAATCGCATATTTACGCAAAAAAGATTTTGAGATTTTCTCAAAACTGTCCTCTACTGAGAGACAAGGGAATTCACATATCTTTTCGGGGGGAAAGCGCATGATGGAAGTACTTAAAAGAGACGGGACTAGAGAAGTCGTCAAGATGGAGAAAATTCTCCATGCTGTGACTCGCGCTTGCCGAGGCCTGGAAAATGTTGAGCCTATTGAAATCGCTAAACGCACAATCAGCGGACTTCACAATAGAAGCACCACCAAAGAGCTTGATGATTTATCTATAAGTAACGCCGTGATGCTCATGGCTGAGGAACCTAATTACTCTAAAGTAGCGGCCCGTATGCTCGCCGATGGTATTCGTAAAGAAGTGGGCAGAGATATGGTGTTCAGTGACTATATTAAAACTGCCTTTGAACACGGCCTCATTTCAAAAGAAGTTTATGACCTTGCAACATATAATATTCAAACCATCGAGTTTGCTATCCGCCATGGCCGTGATGACTGCTTTGAATATTTCGGAATCAAAACTGTCACTGATCGATATCTTCTCAGACATCCGGTGACAAGAAAACTCATCGAGCGTCCCCAGTGGATGTTTATGAGAGTAGCTCTTGGCCTTTCGAAAAATCCGGAAGATGCTATCGAATTTTACGATATTATAAGTCAGTTTTTATACATGCCCTCCACACCAACATTATTTAACTCGGGCACTATGCATCCCCAGATGAGTTCATGTTATCTGCTCACCATGGCCGATGATTCCCTTGACGGAATTTATAAAACCATCACCGATTGCGCTAGGCTCTCTAAATGGTCCGGCGGACTTGGTGTAGCGTGGACAAAAGTGCGCTCCAGTGGAGCTCTCATTAAAGGAACCAATGGTCTGAGTAACGGAATTATTCCCTTTTTAAAGGTATTTGATTCGTCTGTGCATGCGGTGAATCAAGGCGGAAAACGTAAAGGTGCCGCCGCCGTTTACTTAGAGCCGTGGCATGCGGACATTGAGACATTTCTAGATTTAAGAAATAACACAGGCGCTGAAGAGAGAAGAACCCATAATTTAAATTTGGCCCTATGGATTCCTAATCTTTTCATGAAGAGAGTGGAAGAGGGCGGAGACTGGAGTTTATTTTCTCCCAGTGATGCTCCATTACTTCTAGACACCTATGGAAAAGAATTTGAAAAAAATTATGCCCAGTATGAGGCTGACGGAAAAGCCTTACGTGTGGTGAACGCGCGTACCCTTTATGGCCGCATGATGCAGACCCTAGCAGAAACCGGAAATGGCTGGATTTGTTTTAAGGATCATTCCAATGAAAGATCAAGCCAAACAGCAAAGCCTGGTAATGTCATTCATAGCTCAAATTTGTGCACTGAAATTTTAGAAGTGACATCTAAGACTGAAACAGCCGTATGTAACTTAGGCAGCATTAACCTTGCATCCTTTGTCACTGAAACTCGGGAATTTGATTTTGAAAAATTAAAGTCGGTGGCTCGAGTGGCGACAAGGTTTTTAGACCGGGTCATTGATATTAATTTTTATCCCACATCTGAGGCCAATAATAGTAATCAAAAATGGCGCCCCATTGGTTTAGGAATAATGGGACTTCAAGATGTATTTTTCAAAATGCGCATTCCCATGACCAGTGACAAGGGAAGGAAACTTTCCAGTCAGATTTCTGAGACCATCTATTATTCAGCGTTAGAAGAAAGTATGGCTTTAGCGCAGAAATTGGGAAGATTTGAGGGCTTTGAGGATTCTCGGTACGCGCAAGGAGATCTGCAAGTGCAGTTGGCTGAAGCAGTTCAATCGGCTCTGGGAGCCCCTATGCCAGAATTAAATTATGACTGGAAAGCCATGGCGGAAAAAGTAAAAGTAAATGGATTGAGAAATTCTTTACTCATTGCTGTTGCGCCCACCGCAACTATTGCCAGTATTGTGGGATCCTTTGAAAGTATAGAACCTCAAATTTCAAATTTCTTTAAGCGAGAAACTTTGAGTGGAGAATTTTTGCAAGTGAATAGGTATCTCATTCAAACATTAAAGGAACGTAAACTTTGGAATGAAGCTGTCAGAGCTAAAATTATTTCCCATGAAGGATCAATCCAAGATATTGAGGAAATTCCTCAGGATCTGAGAGATTTATATAAAACCGCGTGGGAAATTTCACAAAAAGATTTGATAGATATGGCGGCTGATCGTTCAGCATTTATCTGCCAATCTCAGAGTTTAAACTTATTTATAGAAAGTCCAACCATTGGAAAGCTTTCTTCCATGTACATGTACGCGTGGAAAAAGGGAATTAAAACCACCTACTATCTCCGCTCTAGAGCTAAGACAGCCATCAAAAAGACAACTGTTGATGAGCGTGTGATTTCTACTGTAGAAACGCCAATGGCAAAAACTGCGGAAGCGGCTTCCCCAAGTTCCATAGCAGAGATCCTTGCTTCAGGGATAACCATGCCTGAACTTTTAGGTGACGCTACGATTCCTGGCGGTGGTGGTATGAGTGCTGAAGAGGCGATTGTGTGTTCTTTAGAAAATCCAGAAACTTGCGAAGCTAGTCAATAAAATGAGCACCATGACAAAAACACTCTTAGATCCCAATTAGAATTTAACTCTCAGACCTAAGAAACAACCGGAGTTTTTTCAGCTCTATAAGAATTCCATCAAGAATATTTGGACCACTGATGAATTAGATTTTTCTATAGATTACGAACATCTCAGAGACAAACTCACTCCTCAAGAGAGTCATTTGATTAAGCGCCTAGTGGCTTTTTTTGCTACCGCGGATAATATTGTGGCTCACAACCTAGTTCTTAATTTTTACAAGCACGTGAATTCTCCGGAATATAGAATGTTTCTCGGAAAGCAGCTCTTTGATGAAATGCTCCACGTGGAAACGTATTTATTGTTAGTGGACAATTACATTCCTGATCCTGACGAACGCGCACAAGCTTTTGCTGCATTTCAAAATATTGATTCAGTTAAAATGAAAGCTGATTTTTGTTTCAAGTACATGGACTCCATTGAACAAATAGATA
>JBBQPV010000102.1:0-6761 GCA_038216925.1 Bdellovibrionia bacterium | reverse complement strand
CCCTACAATAGGAGCGTCTTTTCTAACGTCGCCGCGCGAGTCGAAAAGGCAATTAAGTTGGTGTTACTTTAAGTTAACCTTGGTTAGCTCTTTATTGGTTGATATATGATCATTGCTTTAGTCTTCTTGGAAGATTTTGCTTTTGATCTTAGTTAGGTCTTAGGCCATGAGGTTTGGGCTAGGGAGACACGGATGTAACTTAGGCGTCCCAAAACGAATGACTCAATAGTTGAGAAAAGATCAAAGGATTTGAGCTGATCTCGAGGGACAACCAGGTCCCATCGGTAGACAAAATCCGACAATAGAAGCTTTCCCAACAGAGATGCACCGTGTTTGTCGAGGTCGCCAAACGGCGACTAGAAAACTCTGGTGAAGCTTACCGATGCTTCAAATTAAGGTTGGTTAGTCCAGTTTCAGGCGGTACGGGTTAGTACTTTATTGGATGATCCGTAGTTAACACTTCTTTCGATGGACTCAGTTACTCTCTTATCGCTTTCAAAATCTCAGCTGCAATCACAGGATTCCCTGCAACTACAGACCTCATAGCATAGTGAAAATCTCCGCCCGTAAAATCAGTCACAAGCCCGCCTGCTTCTCGGACAATCAAACTCCCAGCGGCAGTATCCCACGGAGCGAGTTCTCTTTCCCAAAATCCATCAAATATTCCCGCAGCCACCATGCACATATCTAAAGCAGCACTACCCGCTCTGCGAAGTCCACGAGCTCTCTCTGAAAATAATTTAAATTTTACCAGCTCATCTTCCAACACTTTATTTCTTTGATAACTAAACCCAGTAGCAAGAAGGCTATCTTCAATACATGATGTGCTACTCACTTTGATTTTTTTGCCATTCCAAAACGCACCCCCACCTCGGGTGGCGGTGAAAAGATATTTCAAGAGCGGCGCCCAGACCACAGCCACTTCAACTACGCCGTGGCATTCAAATCCAATAGACACACAAAAAAATGGAAAACCGTGTACGTAATTTGTCGTTCCGTCTAAGGGATCCACCACCCAAAGTCCAGCTTCGTTGTGCTTAGATTCTGTGAGTCCAGTTTCCTCTCCGAGGAAATCGTGTTTAGGAAATTTCTTATGTACAATTTTTTGAATAGTAGATTCACTCTCTCTGTCGGCTTCAGACACAAGGCCAGCACCCTCTTTGATGTCCACAGACTTTAAACGCCGAAAATATTTTGTAGTCACCTTTCCACCGGCCTTCGCAGCAAGCAAGGCGGTTTTAAGGATTTGAGACTGTATTTTCTTATCCATGGCCATGATAGTTAGCATGGGTCAGGCTCTTAGTCTATAAATGCCACTCGTGTTGACAGAGGTATAAATGACTCGATATCATTAAGACTCAGAGTTCTAACTAATTATTTTTAAGGGGTTAAAAATATGTCGAATCAATATGGTGGCTCAAGGACAGATACACTGATCAAACTGGTTTTAGTGTTTTTTCTGTCATTACTTTCTTTCTCTGTAGGGACATTTGTTGGAAAGCAGTTTAGCGATAGCCAACACAAGATTGCTGAACTGGAAACTGAAGGCGCTGGCGATAGAGCAACCGCATCAATTCCAGAAACTAAAACTGAGCCCAATCAAGTGATCTCAGAAGATGAAATTGCTAAACTTTCCGAAGAATTTGTTAAAAAAGAAAAATCGGTGGAAAAGGAAACGGCCCCTGATGCCAGCACGGCAAAAAATGAAAAACACCCTGCAGCTAAAGCAAAGCCAGACACCGCTTCCATTCATGATGAAATCACAAGTGTCGCAAAAAAATTAGCGGCCAACGACAAAGCTGAGGCCAAGGTAAAAGTTGAAAACAGAATTCCTTCTAGTTTACCCGCCGAACTTGCCGATTCAACCATCGGGAAATACACCGTACAAGTTTCCTCTCAGGCTAAAGAGACTGAAGCAAAAGCAAAAGTAGATCAACTTAAGGAAAAAGGATTCAGCGCTTTTTACGTTCCTGCGGAGCTTAAGGGAAAGACCTGGTATAGGGTCAGCGTCGGTCAATTTGATGACCGCGGTACTGCGCTTAAATACAGAACCAAACTCATGATAGAGGCAGGACTGGAATCTGCCATAGTTCAAAAAATTACAAAGTAAACTTATTGCCTCTAATGCCTTTCTTAAGATACTAATCAAGAGAAAGGCATTTTTGTATGCGCACCACCATAACCGAAATTGTAGAAAAACCCTGGGGCTTTGAATTAATTTTTGCCCGCACGGAAAACTATGTAGGCAAGGTTCTTCATATAAAAAAGGGAGAGGCCCTGAGCTTGCAGTATCACAATCTTAAAGATGAAACTATTCACATTCAAACGGGTTCAATTAAGTTTCAAACAGCCTCGGCACCGGGAGAACCGCTTAAAGAAATAATATTAAAACCTGGTGAGAGTTTTCACATTCCCCCTAAACTAGTTCATCGCATGATTGCCATTGAAGACACGGACATTTTAGAAGTAAGTACTCCTCAATTAGAGGATGTGGTGCGCTTGGAAGATTTGTACGGTAGGACGAGGTGAAGTCTAAATCACGCTCCTATCACGCCGTTATCATGGCGGGCGGAAGCGGCACCCGTTTTTGGCCAAAGAGCTCTTCCAAAAATCCAAAACAGTTTTTATCTCTAGTTAATAAAAAATCCATGATCCAACTGACCTTTGACCGGCTCACTGGGCTCATTCCTCGGGGGAATATTTCAGTTGTTAGTCCAAAAGAATTCAAAGGAAAAATTAAAAAACATCTGGGAAAAATTAAGGTATTCAATGAACCTGAAGCGCGGAACACCATGGGAGCTATTTGTTTAAGCGCATGGAATATTGGAGTCCGAGATCCAGAAGCGATTATTGCAGTATTTCCTTCTGACGCTTATATTGCTGACACTGACGAATTTAGAAAAGCACTTTCTGAGAGCTATGAGTACGCGGCTCTGAATCACTCCATTGTCTGCTTAGGAATCAAACCCACCTTTCCGGCTACGGGTTATGGTTACATAGAATCCGGAGCGCCTCTAAGTGGCAGCATAAGAACAATCGAAAGATTTGTTGAAAAGCCTAATGAATCAACGGCCGAAGAATTTTTTAAGTCCGGCAGTTTTATTTGGAACGCAGGAATTTTTATTTTCAAAGCACAGACATTTTTTGAAGAGGTTGAAACCCATGCCTTTGACTTCTTCACTGCATTTGAAACTATCTCTCGGAAAAAAACCCGTCTAAAGAAAATTTATAGCGGGCTTCCCAAGGAATCAATAGACACGGCTCTCATGGAAAAAACTAGGGCTGGGGTTGTGATGTCGGGGGATTTTGGCTGGAATGACATTGGTTCTTGGCCTGCTCTCCAAGAGGTTCTGCCGGCAAATTCAGCGGCGGGATTAGTGCTTTCTCAGGGAGGTTTTGAGGAAGTAGATTCAAGTGGAATTATTGCAAGTATTGATTCTAAAAAATTCTTGGGCGTTGTTGGATTAAAAGATATCGTAATAGTTGAAACCAAAGATGCGATTTTAGTTTGCTCTAAGGATAAAGCTCAAGAAATAAAAACTCTCGTTTCTAAACTTCAAGGCAATAAGAAATTTAAAAAATTATTTTAATGATTTTTCTTTGTTGGGATTTAGAGATCCGTCTACTCTGACAATTTTTCCGTTAAAATCTTTATCAATTTCAGTGCGGATTATCTTACCACCACGATAATACACCCACATATCTGGTTTGCCATCGGCGTTGCGGTCAATTTCTTTTTTTCTTAACTCATTTTTTATATAATGTTTCCAAATATTTGTAGCATCGTCTGCCTGAATTTTTCGTTTCAGTTCCCCGGAAACGGGATCATACTCAGAAACCACGTCCACCATGCCATCATAATCAAGATCAGCTTCCGTCCGGACAAGCTTTCCTTTCTCAAAATGCTTGACCAAATCTATTTTTCCATCGCGGTTGAGATCAAAAAGTTGCATGACAAGGGTTTTACTCCCATCCTCTTTTTTATTAAAAATGACAAAGATATCGGGATCTCCATTTTTTCCCCGTGAATCCATCTTTTCTACAATTTGATCTGGTTCCAGGTTTTTCAGATATTCATTGATCTTAATATTATGAATGATCAACTTATCTTTTCCGTCTTTTTCTTTGTCTTTTTTAACAGGAGACGCAAACGCAATGGAACCCAATAAAATAATTAAAATGGAAAACTTCATAATCCGCCCTCTTATAATCAGCGTACCGAAGTTATAATTGAAATTCAAGAAGTCACAAATAATAGCCTACAGATAGCATATAATTGATGCCATTTAGAATATTTTGGGGGTAGTAATGAATTGCAATATCTCCAGCCCAATTCTTAGAGAACTGGACCAATAGACCAACCCCTACGTTGTAGCCAAAGACAGTGCTGGTAAAGGTTTCCTCAGCACCCATTATTTTTGTGGTCACTGATTGAAAAATGGGACCCGCACCCAATAAAAAATATGGCGCAATTTCAGAATGAATAAATTTGATTCCCAATTGCACCGCCAACTGATCAAACTTACTCTTTACGCCAATTAAGTCCGATCCTTCGTTGACTCCAGAGTAATGACTGTACTGTAGTCCTCCCATGTACAAATCGTAAATGTACATCCCTTCTAAACCGAGAGTAGTGGTGGATTCAGTGCCAGGTTGCCCGGAAGACAAAGGGGTTGCCAGTATGCCGATAGCAGGGGCCAAATATGTTTCTGCGGACGCATTGAGAGAGAATAACATTAAGAACATAAAAGCAGTTTTCATCTCAGTCCTCTCATTCTAGGTCCGGGAGCGCAGGATCCCTTTGTTGCATCTAATGACGAATGAAAAACGTGGTCCGCAGCGGCGCAAGAGTCATCAAGTCTATCGCTCTGGGCTAAAAATAATTCCACAAGCTCTGTCAGACTTATTGGGGTGGCTGTGCCTTGAACTTTATCGTCTATTTTGCTAATAAATTTTAGAACCTGAAGTATGGTTCCGTTTAAGTCACCGTGGGATTTCCTTGCTTGAGATGTCAAATAAAGAAAATGTGCAAAAATGGAACCTACCTCATGGGTCAGATTTCCGGATTTATATTGTGATTCGTAAACCATCCATTTTTTTTGATCCTCTATTCCACATTCTAAAATTTTGGGCGTCGCTAGATTCCTATTCTCAGCTCTCGGCAAGGTGGCAAGTATCCACCCAGGATTCCCGGTATATTCGTAGGCAAAATAGTCCGCCATACCCTCATTGATTGAATCTATGACAAATTTTTGAGACATTTTTATCTGCGTGGAAGTGACATTGCCATTTATCGCCGAATTTTTGCAAGCATCGTTCAAATATAAATTAATTTGATCGTTTCCAATATTCATACCATTTCCGCGCCACACCTCTCTTTGTTGAGACGCAAATTTACTTAAGGATGCAAACACGCTGTGAAAATATTCATGGGCTATGACACCGGAATTCATGGCGACGGGAATACTGTCAGCGCCGCCCAAATTAAAAACAAAGAGGCTGAGTCCTGGGATAAAAAAAGCGTTATGAGCGCTGGGGCCGGTGAGACGTTCAATAGATGAACTATCCACCTGAACCATCACATTTTGGGGAAATTTCATGAGAGAGGTAGAGTTTCTGAGATCGTAGAAGTCTTTAAGTTTCTCAAAATGCGCCATCGTGGTGGTCAATAGAAGGGACTCGGGATCCTGAGGAATATAAACTCCCGAGCTGAGGATAAACTTTGCGTTTGGTGTGTAACCAGGGTCTGACTCCACGGAATCAGTTCCTTGAAAAAACTTGAAGCTCCCTCGGTCTTTAATAACGGCTGCTGATCCCTCCATTTTGGAAAGGCTGGTCACAGACTTTAATTCCACGGTGCTCTGGACATATTTTCCAGAGCCGTTGTCTATAGGTATACGAACTCGATAAGTTCCATTGCTGGAATCAGGTGCACTGCATGAAGATACAAATGCGGTTAAAATGAGCATGAGAACGTACCGATTGAGCATTTAATATTTGATAAAAGCAAGTTAAGGGCCAATAATACCCGCACTCTAAGCACACCTCTCATAGAAGGCTATGGCCCAGGAAATATTGAATTGACAGACGTAGTAAATTTTTCAAATGAACTGAATGCACCACAATGGGAGGCGGTCAAAACTACCCAAGGCCCTCTTCTCATATTAGCGGGGGCGGGTTCTGGGAAGACCCGTGCGCTCACCTACCGCATTGCCCATCTGGTTGGGACTTATCAAGCTCTACCTCAAGAAATATTTGCTGTTACATTTACAAATAAAGCCGCTAAAGAAATGGCGGAAAGATCAGTTAAATTATTAAACCGTATTGGTGTCACTCTTCAGGGAAGAGATCCTTTGTGGATAAGCACTTTCCATTCTTCTTGTGCAAGGATTTTAAGACAGCATATTCATTTAATCCCTGGATTTGATAATAACTTTGTTATTTATGACGACGGTGATCAACTATCTGTATTAAAGAAAGTCTGCCAGCAACTGGATCTCAATGACAAAATGTTTCCGCCTAAAACTTTTCAGTATCAAATCAACAAGGCAAAAAATGAATATCTCTCTCCCAGTGCCTTTAAGAATAAAAAGCAAGCGCAATTTATGGGAGATAAGATATCCGCAGTGTATGAAATTTATGAGCGCACCCTGCAACAAAATAACGCCCTTGATTTTGGTGATTTAATCTATAAAACCGCTCAACTGTTTGAGCAAAATCCTGTTGTTTTAGAAAAATATCAAGAACGTTTTCAATACATC
>JBBQPV010000101.1:0-6773 GCA_038216925.1 Bdellovibrionia bacterium | reverse complement strand
GTTAGTAATTAAAGTCAATTTTGGTTTTCCACTAACGGCTTTGACTTTTTTCTTCTCTGCCAACGGTCGACTTACTTTTTTCAAGTTCTGACTCCTTTGTTTTTGTTCTGATACTATATCGGTAGAACTGGACCAAAGTTGAGGGGCAATGGTGTATGGTTTGACAGTGCTGCCATATTCCATTATCTTGAAGAAAATTCGAGGTTTAATGTGAATCAAGACGATCAAGACCGGGGTACCGCCCCGACAATTCCGGATTATCCCCTTAATCTGCCCAAAACAGATTTTCCCATGAAGGCGTCTTTAAATTTGCGGGAACCTGAACAAATTAAAAGCTGGGATGCAGCAAAAGTTTATGAGCAAATTCAGCTGCGCAATAAATCTAAGAAAATATTTGCTATGCCCGATGGCCCACCTTACGCCAACGGGAACATTCACGTTGGACACTGTCTCAATAAAATTTTAAAAGACTTTGCTGTAAAGTTTCACGCCATCAATGGCGAACGTGCGGCCTTTATACCGGGTTGGGACTGTCACGGTTTGCCTATTGAACATGCCGTCAGCAAGGAACTGGGAAATAAACGCCGAGATAAATCAGATGCGGAAATCAGGGCACTCTGTAGAGCCTACGCTGAGAAGTATGTGGGCCTTCAGAAAACTCAGTTTAAGCGTCTTGGTATTTTAGCCGACTGGGAACGCCCATATAAGACTATGGACACCTCCTATGAGGCAGACATGATCCGGTCTCTTGCCAAAATATATAAAAATGGATTTGTTTACCGGGGAGAAAAGCCTGTCCACTGGTGTTGGTCTTGCGGCACCGCTTTGGCAGAAGCAGAAGTAGAATATGCCAATCGAAAAGATCCATCCATTTATGTAAAGTTTGAAGCCCTTGATTTAAATAAATTAGGAAAAATTTCTGGCCAAACATTTTTTATTATTTGGACCACAACTCCTTGGACTTTGCCCGCCAATCTCGCCATCAGCGTGCACCCTGATTTTGAATACGGCATTTATGAAGTAGAGGGTGAAAATCAAAATTGGGTATTAGCAGTGGAATTGGCGACCGCCGTTGAGGTGGCCAGTGGAAAGAAATTAATATTATCAAAAAAATTCAAAGGCGCTCAGCTGGAGGGTCTTAAATATAAACACCCCTTCATTGAAAGAGAAAGTCCCATCTTACTGGGAGAGCACGTCACTCTAGATGCTGGCACCGGTGCCGTTCACACTGCTCCGGGGCATGGACAAGATGACTATATTGTCAGTAAAAAATATGGCATTGAACCATTTAATCCTGTGGATGATTGGGGAAAATATTCTGATCTTTATCCTGAAATGCGCGGGACAAAAGTTTTTGATGCCAACCCTAAAATCATTCAAAAATTAAAAGACTCTGGACACTTAATCAGCGAGCAAATCATTGATCATAGTTTTCCCCATTGTTGGCGTTGTCATAATCCAGTTATTTTCAGAGCCACCTCTCAATGGTTTATTTCAATGGATGACGCAAAGTCTGGAGACAGTCTTAGAAAAAGGGCATTAAGAGAAATCAAAAATGTAAAATGGATTCCCTCTTGGGGAGAAAACCGAATCACCTCTATGGTGGAAAACCGTCCCGATTGGTGCATCAGCCGTCAGAGACTCTGGGGTGTGCCCATCCCGGTTTTTTATTGTGAAAATTGCGGCAAAGATGAAACTACGGCAGCCATGATGAACAAGGTTGCGGATAAAGTTGAAAAAGAAAGTCTGGAGAGTTGGTATTCATCTGAAATTTCAGATTTTAGTGACGTAAAAAAATGCAGTGAATGTGCCCATGAGAAATTTAGACGTGGTAAAGACATTTTGGATGTGTGGTTTGACAGTGGAGTTTGTCATGAAGCCGTGCAATCTAAAAGAGACGGTCTCACCAACCCTGCGGATTTATATCTTGAGGGCAGCGACCAACATCGTGGTTGGTTTCAGTCTAGTTTAATGACGTCGGTTGCGATGAATGAGCACGCACCATTTAAAACCGTCATTACTCACGGTTTTGTCAATGATGCTCAGGGCAAAAAGATGTCTAAGAGTTTAGGGAATGTGCTTGATCCTTTAAAATTCATGGAAAAAAGTGGCGCAGAGATTTTACGCCTGTGGACAGCTTACGAAGATTATTCCAACGACTTAGCCGCGGGACAAGAAAGTTTTGACAGAGTGTCTGAAAGTTATAGACGAGTGAGAAACACTTGCCGCTACATCTTAGGAAATCTTTTTGATTTTGACCCCGCAAAAAACAGTGTCCCCTATGACAAACTCTTAGAATTGGACAAATGGGCTCTGTCCCGATTAGCAACTTTTCTAGTCACGTGTCGGGAAGGATATGAAAATTACGAATATCATAAAATTTATCACGCCCTCCAAAACTACTGCACCGTGGATCTATCGGCCACCTACTTAGATATTCTAAAAGATCGGCTGTACACTTTTAAAACCGACGGTGTTGAAAGAAGATCCGCTCAAACCGTCATCTACAATATTGTCAGAAATCTGGTTAGCGCTCTTTCCCCGATACTTTCATTTTTGTCAGAGGAAGTTTATTTAAGCCTACCGGGAGAGAAACAAGCCAGTGTATTTTTGACGGATTTTCCACAACCACCCAAAGACTGGTTCAGCGAAGCTTTAGAAAAAGAATGGTCCGGCGTCTTTGAAATCAGAACTATCGTCCAAAAAAGTCTAGAAGAGGCAAGGCAGAATAAACTTATTGGTTCTAGTCTTGAAGCAAAAGTAATTCTCAGCTTGGCCCGAGAAAACATAGGGCTGTTAAAAAAGAGGGAAGCAGATTTGCCCACGTTATTTATTGTGTCACAAGTGGAACTGTCCGAAAGTGCGGGTACCACCGTCAAAATTAATAAGGCCGATGGTGAAAAATGTGTGAGATGCTGGAACTACAACACTGAAACTGGTGCAAACCCTAAATTCCCTGGCGTCTGCCCCAAATGCGTAAAGGCTCTTTCATGAGAATTAAGTATTTGCTTCTTGCGAGTATTAGCGGCGCCATCATCGCTCTAGATCAACTCACCAAAACGTACATACACACTCATTTTACACTGGGTCAATCTAGTGTAATTATCCCGGGAATCTTTGATATCACGTATGTTAGAAATCCGGGTGCGGCGTTTGGAATTTTGGCCACCTCACACCAAAATTTTAGAGAATTATTTTTTGCTATTATTCCGCTGATTGCGCTAACGGTTATCATCGGCCTCTTGAGAACCACCGCTGATGATCAAAAATTATCTATATTTTCACTGTCTTTGGTTTTTGGCGGCGCCATTGGAAATTATATTGATCGGTTAAGGTTTAAGTACGTGGTGGATTTTCTTTATTTTCATTACAATGAGCATTACTTCCCGGCGTTTAACGTCGCCGATTCCGCCATTGTTGTTGGAGTTTGTCTCTTATTATTACAAATGATTCTGACAAAACAAATCCCCTCTCAGAAAGTCAAAGCCTAGTGTGGCCCTACCTTCCCGGGCCCGATGGATTCATTCCTACATACTACGTCCTCACAAGTTTGGCCTTCGCACTCAGTGTGCTTTGGGTGACCAAGCGGGCAAAGCTTAAAAAAATCGATGTCACAACAGTCATGGATATTTCTCTCTGTCTCATGATTGGGGGTCTCATTGGCGGAAGATTGGGACATGTTCTTTTTGAGCAACCTACGCTCTATATTAAAAACCCTTTGGGGATTTTCAAATTCTGGTACGGGGGATTTGTTTTCTACGGTGGGTTCATTGGAGCCCTTATTGCCACGTTGATACTGAAAAAATTCAAACCCTTTGATTTTTTGTCTATGGCAGACCTCTTTACCCCAGTTGTGGCATTCGGATATGGATTGGGACGCCTAGGCTGTCTCTTTGCTGGCTGTTGTTTTGGGAAGCCAACCGCATTGCCTTGGGGAATCACATTTCCCTCGTGGGGAGATGCGCCCAGTGGAATTGCCTTACACCCCACACAAATCTACAGCACGGTGTGGGAGTGGAGTGCCCTCTGCGTATTGATGGTTATTGAAAAAAGATGCACTAGAGTCAGCGCCGGATTCTTGTTTGGTGTTTGGCTGATTCTCCACGGCTTAGGTCGAGGGATCATTGAGCAGTTTCGAGATGACTTTCGAGGACAAAATGTTTTTAATTTAAGTGTGTCAACATGGATTAGTATTGGACTAATAGGCACGGGGATTTATTTGACTCACACCAAAAGGAATAGCAACAGTGTATCCACTACTTTTTAGTTACGGATTTTTCAAAATTCACACTTATGGTCTGATGATTGTCATTGGCTTTCTCATCGGCCTCTACTTGATCCATAAAGAAGGAAAAAAAAGAGGACTCAACGCAGACAGAATAGTCGACGTGTCTTTTTGGGGACTGGGACTTGGTCTCCTAGGTGGCCGCATAGTTTATATCCTCACTCGTTGGGATTATTTTTCCAGTCACTTAATAGAAGTTTTTTATTTTTGGGAAGGCGGTTTAGTTTTTTACGGTGGTTTTATTGGGGGATTCATTGCTTTTTATATTTTTACCAAAAAATATAAGCTGCCCTTTTTAGAAACTGTGGACATAGCCGTGCCTTCTTTAGCTATTGCTCATTTCTTTGGGCGTCTTGGATGTTTTTCGGCGGGCTGCTGTTTTGGCAGACCAGTTTTAGGCAGCCTACCCTGGGCAGTCACTTTTCATAATCCCCTTTCCCTTGCACCTCAAGGTATACCACTCCATCCCACTCAACTGTATGATGCACTCAATGCTTTGATTATTTTTGCAGTGTTGATGTTTATGAGACCTAGAAAGAAATTTGTTGGAGAACAGCTCTGCATATATATGATTTTGTATTCCATCGGGCGCTCTATAGTTGAAGTGTACAGAGGAGACAGTATTCGAGGTTTTGTAATTGATCCTTACTTGAGTACCAGTCAATTCATTTCCATTTTCATTTTTGTAACGGCCGTTGTTCTCTGGATAAAGTGGTCTAAGGAAAGGGCCATCGCAAAATGAGTTTTTTGCCCTGGTACAAAAGAAAATATCTCATCGATCCCAAAATCCAGTTGAAAGTAATTTTATTATTGGTGGGTATTTCTACAGTGGCGGCTTTTTGCATTTGTTTTATTGCCTATGAACGACTTATAAAGCTTGGCGTGCTGTTTAATCACGCAAGTGTGGCTCCGGCTATGGTGCCTCAAGCATTTCAAGATTTAGCAAATTCCCTGATGTATAGACTAATCGCAATTGTGGTTGCCATGATTGTCATCTTTTGTGCCGCCGGTATTTTCTTAACCCATCAACTGGCGGGTCCTATTTGGAAACTTCAGCATCAACTTGAAAACTTTTTAACCGGCCAAAAAATTCCACCTATTAAGTTCCGAAAAGGCGACGCCTTCCAAGAGCTCCCTCCTCTGGTTAATAAACTCATGACGAATTATAAAGAGTAAAAGTCTTTAATCTCTGAAACAGTAAGCGGATATCCGCGGGATTTACTCCATGCTGCAATTGAATTAACCATCTCATTAAATGTTAACTTCAACTCTGCCGACATTTTTAATAAATACTTAAATAGTTCTTGCCGTTCATTTTTGTCACCGCGAAGCACGCCTTCTTTCAAAATTTCTTGAAATTTTTCAAGGTAAACCTCTGCAGAATACTGGGCAATGAGATCAGAAGTTTTCAGTTTGCCATTAAATCGGTGTTGGGATTTGATTTCAGAAAGGAGACTATTCAGAGACTTGCCGGTTCTCGAATGCTCTCCTAAAAGCACAGCGAAAAATAAAAATCGTTCCCGGCCGTCAAGTGAATCGATAACTCCCTCTGTCAGTGCTTCAGAAATTTGATTCAAATCTCCAAATAAGGAATTAATGTCCCCGCGTTTTTCACTGTATAAATTAATTTGTTTTACGATTTCTAGAACGTCCCTGACAGATTCCACGTCAAACATTTTTTGAACTGCTTGAAATTCCTGAGCCATTTTAGAGAATTCCGCCGGAGACAAAGATATGATAGCCGATTGAACAAGGGAAGCGTCAGCGTCGCTCAGTGGCTTACCTTTAAAACTGATCATCCTCTTAAGATATTGAACTCCGGCGGAATCATCATAGAGAGAGTCATTACCATCGAGACCCTTAACGCTGCTTCCGCAGAGCATCTGATGGGGGGCCATGACGGCTCCGGCCCTCTGCAAAAATAAAAACATCAACACTATAACTAAGACAGTTTTCATTAATGTCCTAATACTTCAAATAGCGTGCCGGCAGATCAGGGGCATAGAATTTGTACTTGTACTAATGAATGAATAATTTGGTTATTATAATCTTTCTAGCTTATCTGACGGCAATGAGCTCCAACTCAGCCCATGCAGTGATGCGCCCTGAATGTGCGCAAAACGTTGCAGCGGTCAACACGACTGAATTTGAGCGTCTACAAAAACTTCCCATCAATGTGGACCCAAAGACGCCCATCTGGTTGCCAGAAAATCATCCAGAAGAAATCAAAATATATTCCATGGATCCGCAATTAGTCTCCGGGTCCTTTGTATCCTCCGCTTCTCATATTGATTCACTTCTAAAAATCAAACAGGCGCTAGTCAAAATGGATGCACCTAAAGAGATATCTAAGACCGTTTTGTACCCGGCGGCAGGATTTGATTCATCCACACCTCTGACTCTTTTCCCCAACGCAGAAACCTATATTCTTATAGATTGGAATTCTATTGTACCTCGCGAAAGTCTTGGATCAGTTTTGCATAAATCG
>JBBQPV010000100.1:0-6844 GCA_038216925.1 Bdellovibrionia bacterium | reverse complement strand
GCGTGCTGCAGCAGTGGTAACCCAGTCTGCTGAGAGATTTTGAAGAGCTCTGCCATTATCTCCAGAGACGCAACGCCTTTCCCATCATCAGTAAGTGCCTTCACTCCCCAGTTTTTCAAGGCTACGCCCTCAACTGCAGATTTCCCTTCCTGCCCCATAGTCATTGCGGCGGACAGGTAAATCTCAACGCCCAATTCTTTGGCCACCGGAGCAAGCTCTTCCATGGCTAAATCGCAGACTGCGGGAGTGTCAATGACAGGAACAGTGTTAGGCATGGTGAGAAGGGCGCCGTAACCTCCACGCAATGCTGCATTTATACCTGTGGAAGCCGTTTCTTTCTGCTTTTGACCCGGGACTCTGAGATGGGCTTGAACGTCTACTCCCAACGGAAGAATGACGGCATCTTGAGGGGCTATAATTTCAAATCCGTCGCGCCTACTGCCTGTAGCTGTAATGTCAGTGATGACCCCACCAATGACGGCGATATCTTGGTTTTTAAGAACGGTCTCTGGTGTCCAGACTTCTACGTTTTGAAGCAGTAATTTAGAGGGAAGTCGCACCTATAGTTTCCTTTTTGGGATATTTACAGTTGCAAATTAGCGGGTTCTCGATGTATTTTCAAGCGCTCAAACGAATATGATCCGGAAAGGGTTTTAAGTATGGCAAGAGTTCTTGTTACATTGGAATGTACTGAAGCGCGAAAAGAAGGAAAATCACCTTCACGCTATTCGACATCAAAGAATAAAACGTCCACTCCTGATCGTTTGCAAAAAAAGAAATATAATCCGTCTTTAAGAAGACACACTGTGCACAAAGAAATTAAGTGAGGAATTAATGAGACAAGAGAGAGAAGAGCGCGGACGTCGTGGTGACAGAGATCGTGGAGACCGAGAGGGCGGCGGCGGTGGAGATCGCGGTGGTCAAGGCGGCGGATTCAAAGGCGGCGGAAGACGTGGCCGTGCAAGACCCGCAGTTGATCTCGTATTTGATTACAAAGATCCAGATACTTTAAGACAGTTTATCACTGAGCACGGAAAAATAATTCCTTCTCGCGTGAGCAGACTAAGTGCAAAACAACAACGTTCATTAAAAGTACATATCAAAAGGGCTCGTAGCTTGGCCTTACTCCCTGTGAGTGACAAGCATATCAACTATGAAGAGCAAAGCTTCAGACGCGATCGTGGTGATAGAGGAGATCGAGGAGGCCATGGTGGCGGCGACAGAGGTGGTTTCGGTGGTGGCGGTGGAGACCGTGATCGTGGAGACCGAGGCGGGCACGGCGGCGGTGGCGGAGATCGACAAGATCGCCACTAAGTAAAAAAATCCACGATGAGTTCGTGGATTTTTTTTTGCCCAAACTATAAACATTTCCCGTCATAGTGTTGGACCAAAATATTTATAATTTTATTTGATCCATCCGCACATTTTGAATCGGCAGAATACCAAATATATTTTGAAGGGTTGAAAATTCGACAGTCAGTTCCTGATACCTTGAATGTCGTCATGTCCGCAGCACACCCGTAAGCTTGGGCTTGAGACTGGACTTTTCCAAAACCTGTCTTGCTGCAAAATTCTGTTAACTTTTCACAATCAGCTAATGCAATGGTTGAAACAGCACTTAACATTAAAAAAAAGCTTGTAAGAAAGTTCATACGGTTTGCCCCCTTATTTGATCTTTAATAATAGTGAGCGGTGTGTCTACAAAAAATTAGACACGTGGTTACAGATTAATCGCCACTTCTTCCTCAAAGCCACGACAGTGGGGTCTCACAGGCATTCTAATTGCTGATTACTATAAACATGAAACTTTTATCTCTCTGCTGCATTTTAGTGGGCTTAGGTTATAGCGCTTCAGGGTTAGCTGAAACCGACGAAGGCGAGATTCAATTTCAATCACCGGCTTCAGGACCGCCTCCACCAGCTATGATTGATGATCAAGGGGTGAAACCTCAGGCGGAAATCCACCGGGCAAAGCATGTACAAAAAGTTATAATTTCTGAAATTTCAGTGATGGATGATTCCATAGCGGCAGAAAAAGAGGCTTTAGCAAAGGAGAGACATGACGCTGCTAAAGAAGTAAAAAAAATTGCCGAACTACAGAAAAAGTTGTCTGAGAAGAAAAATCAACTCACAAAACTAAAGTCTAAGAGTAAAGAGCAATCATCTATAAATCGGAGCCTTAAATCTAAAATTGCAGAATTAAAATTAGAATTAAAAAAACTTGAATCCCAAGAAAAAAATACTCAAGCTGCGTCTAGGAAAAATTCTAAATTAAAGCGTCAATTGGCATCTTCGCGATAACTCGTTATATTGCATTTTCAAAATCTTTTATAAGGTCCTCTGTTGATTCAAGTCCTACGGAAAGTCGAATAAGATCATCGGTGATCCCCATTTTGTTTCTTTGCTCAGCTGACGCTCCTCCATGGGAGGAAAACGCTGGCCTTGTAATGAGAGATTCCACCCCACCTAAACTTGGAGCGTGAATAGGTATACTCAATTTTTCAATGAGGCTGTTGGCTGCTGCCAGTCCTCCTTTGAGCCTGAAACTCATCATTCCGCTAAAGCCTGCAAAGAATTCCTTGGCCCGTGAATGCTGAGGGTGGGTGTCTAATCCGGGATAGTTGACGCGTAAAATCCCCGGATGTTTTGACAAGTATTGCGCAATTTGAAGGGCACTTTCGTTTTGATATCTCACCCGAACGGCTAGTGTCTTGATTCCTCTTTGTAGGAGGAAACAAGCGTGCGGATCTAGAGAACCACCTAGGTGGTCTAACTTATGGGTAACGGAAGTAATGTCTTCTTTTTTTCCTATAACTGCACCGGCTACAATATCAGAGTGCCCATTGAGATACTTAGTTGCACTGTGAATGGAAAGATCAAAACCCATTTCCAATGGTCTAAAATTCAGAGGACTTGCAAAGGTATTATCTATGACTGACTTGATCTTTTTAGTCCGTGCAAAATCTACTACAGAGTTAAAATCAGGAATTTCCAGTAGGGGATTGGACATTGTCTCCACGTAAATCATTTTGGTTTCTGGTTTTAATTTTGTGGCCCAGGATTTTGGATCATTTGCATCAATAAAGTCCGATTTGATTCCCAAGTCTAAAAGGTCTTGAGTGAGTAAACTATGAGTGCCACCGTACAGGCAATTTTGAACAAGAACGTGATCACCACTTTTTAAAAAGGCAAGTAATGTGGCCGAGATTGCTGACATCCCACTGGAGGTGACCAATGCGGATTCTCCATTCTCTAAAGCAGCAATTTTTTCGCCTAAGACTTTGTGATTTGGTGTGTTGCTTAATCGAGCATACTTAATGTCATGATAATGGGTCTCTGAATCATGCTCAAATGTGGAGGACTGAAAGATCGGCATCGTGACTGCCTGGCCGATTCTCGGATGAGGTTCTCCAGAATGAATAAGTTTGGTGTCGAAGTTCTTACTCTTTTCCATTTTTCTATGTGTGAAACTATCTCTTCGTCTGAGGTTCTGCAAGAATTTCCGGATCACAATGAGAAGGAGTTAGGGAGGTATGCCGATCAAAAAATGACAGAAAACTGTCATAATTGCTTTCGAGTACACTGTCGCACCCTCACTTTGAATTCGCGATGCAATCAAAGAAAGGATTTGAAGGAAGAACTTTATTTCGCTAAAAACTAAGCTTTAGGATTGGATTTTTTCTTACGCTTTTCTAAGGTTCGCTTAATTTTAACGAGTCTGTCAGAAAGTACGGTTTCTTTAGCTTTGAAGATGGCGTTTACAACGCCCCCTTGCTTTTGGATCGTACGTATTCCGGCGCTGGAAATTCGTAGAGTGATGGGGCGATTTAATTCTTCCACAATATATTTCTTATACTTCAGATTTGGGGACCAACGAGTGCGGTTTTTGTTATTCGCATGGCTGACTAAATTGCCTGATCGGGGTCCAATACCTGTGATTTCACATACCTGAGCCATGGGAATTCCTCCTAAAATTACTAACGCTAAGCTGAACTAGATATCAGAGAATCCTCAGTTTGGGAAATACATTGCAAAAAAAAACGCAGAAATATAGCGTGGATAGCTGATGAATGAGGTTTCCCTAAGACATATAATGACTTTTGGCGCTGGCTACTTGGTTGCGCTCATCTTTTTGGATGTTTTCCCTGAAATTGGCGGGGCTTATCAATGGGTCCTACTAGGGATTCTAACGGTATTTATATTTGACCGATTTGTGACCCCATCCTTGGATTTTCTGGGAAATGATGAGGAGCATTGCTCCCACCATCATCATAATGATCACAACCATGCCATCATACAACCTTCCGCGGCATGTTCCACAATTGGCTGTTTTATCCTTTGCACATTCTTTGACGGTATTGCTATCAAAAGTGCCTATCAAACAAGTTCGGTTTTAGGGAATAAAGTACTTTTAGGACAGATTTTTCATTTGATTCCTGAGGGATTATTGGCTTTTGGTGTGACCCTCGCTGCTGGCGCAAAAAAGAAAAATGCTGTGGCTTCTTTTGGTGCCGTTGTCGTGGCTTTTCTTCTGGGATTCTTCGGCCCCACAATAGTAAAGGGGTGGCAACCAGTGACGCTAGCGTTCTCTGCGGGAATTCTTATTTATATTACTTTTTCTCAACTTTTACCTATTTCTACCGGAGGCAAAAAGGGTGCTTTGATCACTTTGGCTGGAAGCGGTTCCTTTTATCTTTTGTATTTTTTTAAAGTGATCTAGAAACCCAACTCTTTTATTTGTTTATTGAGTTTTTCTAAAAGCTCCTGCGTTTTCTTACGAATGTCACCTTCTTCCTCTGAAACTTTATCTGGAATAATGGCGTCCCATTCTGACAACGCCTTTTGAAGGTCGGATAACGTATTTTGAAGTTGATTATCTTTTTTATCAAGCATAAGTGTTTGGAATGATGTTGGAGAACTTCCTCCGAGTCAAGAGGGAATCAAGGTGATTTTTAAGAAATATAGATTATATAAAAAATTATTGATGGGACTTCTCATTACAAATGTTTTTTTCATTATGTTCGGCATAGTGGCAGGCGTCAGATATTTCCGAGACCACCAATGGTCCGACGGTGAAATGATGACTGTTGGAATTGGAATTTTAATTTTCGGAATAATTTTACCTATTTATTTAATAAAAAAATTAGAAGTTGCTGCCAAAGCGTGGGAAGCTAAAATTAAAAAGACAATTTCGCAGTGGGTAGCTGCCTGGGTTGGCGCACAAAGTGCCCATGAGGGAGAAGAAGAATTTTATAAAGACCCAGCATTTTGGATTAATTTAACCATGACAACAATGGAATCACTTAAGGAAGATGTTAATCACCCACTTTTTCAATTCGTCGCTGATCTTGCGCCGTTCATCAGACAATCTCTTCGCAAGAAAGTTACCGACTAATATAATCTCTATCTTTTAAAAACTCTGTGGGCGTGCGGGGATCACGAATGCTGGCATAAATCATATATTTCTTAACAAAATCCGCTAAGTTCTCATTAGGTTCCATAATGTCTTTTATGGCCAATGAAAGATAAATTTCAAATACCCACAGATTAGTTTCATTTCCACTTTCAGAGGATGAAACTATTTGTTTATGAGCCAGATCTAGTAATATTTTGACCGTGCCGTCCTTGAGGTCTTTTGACGAGGAATTTTCAAGGGCGCCGGTGAAGGAGTTTAAAAAATCCAAACGAAGATGATTTTCCAATATATCATTTTTAGCGTCTTCAACCTTTGTTTCCGCTGCCTCCAACTCGTCTTCAAGATTTTTATTTTTCTTGGTGGCAGAAAGATTCTGCATTTCTTTTAACGTACCAACAAGCTTCTCGTCTAATTTTCCCCTCGCTGCTTCTTCTGCTCGGAGAAGTTTTTGAAACTGATCCAATACATTTTTGTCCGCACCCAGGGTAGAGTTCGCCCACAAGAGAGTAAGAGTAAAAATCAAAGCTAAGTGCGAGTAATATTTCAATCATTTCTCCTACAGTCAGGTTATCAGCAATTTATTGACTATTCAATTGCTCCTCGGCAGAATCATATTTTGAAAGTGAGGAGAGCTATAATGGAAAGAAAAATTATTGAGACGGCGGGCGCACCCAGACCTGTGGGCCCATACAGCCAGGCGGTAAAGGTGGGATCGTTTTTATTTTGTAGCGGTCAGATAGCAATAGATCCTAAAACAAATGAAGTGATGAAGGGCAATGCCACAGAGCAAGCTCAGCTCATTATGAAGAACATAAAAGCGGTTCTAAATGAAGCAGGATTGGGCTTTGAAAACGTGGTGAAAACCACGATTTATTTAAAGAGCATGGGCGATTTTACGGCGGTAAATGAGGTGTACGGAATTTATTTTGTAAAAAATCCTCCGGCGCGGAGCACTGTTGAAGTAGCTGGACTTCCCAAAGGAGTAGACGTTGAAATTGAGGTCACTGCACACGTCTAGTCATTTACGGCCTAGACTTTTGGTGGTGGCTTTATTTGCCTCCATGTGGATCGTCGCACCAATCTTCGGCGTAAAAGAATACTCACAAATTATTTTAAATACTCCAAAAAATTACTATAACAGTGTTGCAGATTGTGCGGTTGTCTTAACAGGTGGACCTAGACGGGTGAGGGAGGGAGTCGCCCTGCTCAGTAGAAATCAAGTGAAACAGGTAATCATTTCTGGTGTGCATCAACACTCTACTCTTGCTGATATGATGCCGGAGATCACGTTTTACCCAGAGATTAATTTGGACAAAGTTATTCTTGAAAGGACTTCAAATTCCACCGCCGGTAATGCTCAGCAGAGTTTAATTTTGGTTGAAGCCCTAAAATGCAAGAGTATTTTGCTTGTCACGTCTGACTATCACA
>JBBQPV010000099.1:0-6884 GCA_038216925.1 Bdellovibrionia bacterium | reverse complement strand
CCGGAGAAACCAAAAGAAGAAATGGTTGAGTCTGGTGACTCGGCTCCCAAAAAACAGACAAAAAAGAAAAAATAATTTTAAAAAGCGGTGGCGATTTTTCCCGCGCAACTTGGAAGTGACTTTTTAATTTTAAATAGAACCTCACTCTTAATGGTTTTCCAGCGGGCGCCGTTTGGACTTAGCTTTTGGAATTCTGAATTGAGCTTTTCCACAATATCATTATTGAAATAGGGATGTCTTTCTTTTGGAGCCATGGACCTTGCGATAAAATATTTCAAGGCTTTGCCTATAATTTGGCCGGTAATTTTAGAAGCGGCCATTTGGGAATCTTGTGCTTGAGTCTGAGCGTTGAGAACTGATTCATATAAGCCTGCTCGTTCTTCATTTGTTCTTAACGAGTCAAATACACCGTCACTATACTTTGACAGGCGAGCCCTCGCCATTCTCTCTGATTCGTAATCCAAATATTCTGGGTAAACTTGAGAATCAGGTAAGTAAAACATTGTCATTTTTTTTCCAAATACATAAGACTTCCCCGTAGGGTCAAGGGACAAAAATATTTTGAGGCCCACATCCCGAGTTTCTTCTGCTAGAGCATTAATTTTCGAAAGCTTTAATGTCTCCGCAGAAAAACGAGCGCGCTGTTCTGACAAGGGAAGGCGCATGAAAAACTTAATGGACTCTTCTTGGTAAGTCGTGCTTACAGATTTAGGTGAAATTTGTCTTTTGGTTCTAGTTTCTTTGTCGATATTGTCGAGATACTCCTGGTGGAGTCTGAATGTGTAAGTTGAATAAGACTCTCCTGGACGCTTATTCTGCATGTACTTGTCATAATCGATTCTCTCTGAAAATCTTTCTGCAAAACTTCGCTCTGGGTACGCAGGAATTGAATTTCCAAATAGCGTTGTCACCTGAGGCTGATTAATTGCTGCGGGGTTTGCAATGTCTTCAAACTGCTCGAGAACTGATTGAAAGGTGATAATTGTTCCAGGAGCGCCCTGAAGGGTATAGGCGGCACCAAATGAGGTAGATGTAAGGACTTGCGCGGCAATTACTAAAAAACAATATAATTTCATAATATCCTTCAGTGTTTAAAGACCAAGCAACAGGACAAAAACTGTCCATCCATTTCTACTGAAATTTCTGCCTGACTATGACCAAAGGTATATTAGCAAGACTGGTTCCAAAACTGAGTGATGTCCCCCAAGATTTTCTCAGAAGTGAGCTCTCGAGGATTATCATCAAACCAATCCTGGGGCATGGACTTCGCGAAATTTGGAAGTATAAATCTGTTGTCCATCAATACAATCAGGCCCTCATCTGTTTCAGAGCGAATGACACGTCCAGCGGCTTGCACAGCTTTGGCCATAGCAGGAAATGTGTAGGCGTAATCAAATCCGGCGGAATAATTTTCTTCGTAATATTCCCTCATCTTTTCTCTTTCAAGATCAAACATGGGAAGAGGTGGCCCAACAACAAAGGCACCAATGGCCATTTTTCCTGGATAATCTACACCTTCAGAAAACACGCCCCCTTGCACTGCAAAGACAATATGAGCGCCACGGGCATCCCTTAACTGTCCCATTACGAGTTCAATATCGTCTCGCCTCATTCCGCGCTCTTGCTTTAGAATGTCAAAACCTTCCGGCGGATTAAAAATACGTAAAACTTTTTCCATAAAATCAAAACTAGGAAAAAACGCAAAATAATTTCCCCGCTTCAGAGCAGCTATCTTTTGAATTGTCTCTGCAATCTTAGGGTAGCTTTTTTCTCGATCAGAATATTTGGAAGAAATTTGAGGAATGACCAGGAGCTTTCTATTTTGCTTTGGAAAGGGAGATTTAAATTCCGCGGTTTTTAAGTTTGCAGATTGGAGTCCCGAGAGCTTGCTGTAAAAATCAAAGGGTTTAAGGGTGGCAGAAAATCCAATAACCTGTGCGTAATCATCGTAGGTGGTCTTCAACATTTCAGAGGCATCGCAACAAGTGATTTTAACCATGGCAGGATTAGGACTAAAAGTAGTAAAAAACTCTTTTCTACCAATGCTCACAAACTCCAGCGCCCCAGTAAATTCCGCCCAGTAAAAACAAAGACGCATCACTGGGTCTTGAGGCTCAACTTCTACATCAGAGTTGAGATAAGTTGATAAAAAAGTCCTCAGTTGGGCGTCTTGCTCCAGGAAAAGCTGTACAGGCGGAACTATCTTTGTGGCCTTAACGCAATCAACGGGCCCACATTTTTTTATGACTGAAATACACTCATCTAAAAGGAGCTTCGCTTCTTTTTGAAATCGGGGATAGATAAGTTCTAAATCTTCTCTGATTTTCAAAAGTGTAAACGATGAAAGAGCGGGAGAATAATAATCCATTGCTCTGGAGGGTAAGTTATGGGCCTCATCTATAATTAAATTTGGTTTGCCACTTTCTCCAAGCGCCCCTCCGGATAAACGGCTTAAAGAAGACCTTGGTGCAAAAACGTAATTGTAATCGCAAATAACCGCATCTACATCTTTCACAGCCTCCATTTGCAGTTCAAATGGACACACGCCGTGTTCCTCTGCCATTTTTTTAAATGTCTTGGCGGAAAGGCTGCGTTTGGTTGAAAGCTTTTCTGCTAAATTATTTTCGGCAACTTTAGTATAGTGATCTTTCGCAAACTCGCAGTACTCAGGATTACAAAGTGGTTCATTTTTAAAACACATCTTACTTTTTGCGGTCAACGTCATAGACTTTATGTTTGCCCCTGCGTTTTGCAATTTGTCCACGGCATCTTCTGCAACCGCATGCTGACTATTTTTAGGAGTAATATAAATGACTCTTTGACCCCTACTTAGCGCCTCTTGCATTGTGGGATATAAAACGCCGATGGTTTTTCCCAGGCCCGTGGGAGCCTGGATGAGCATCGGTCTATCTTCACTCATACCTTCAGTGACAGTCTGCACTAATTCCATTTGACCAATTCTAGGATTTGAAAAGGGAAAGACAAATTCTTGTGAAGATTTTTTTCTTCTTTTAACTCGTTTTTCAGACGCGCGGGCTTCCAAGACTAATTCTGACAGGCGGCGATCTAGCCAATTTTCATAAAGCTCAATATCAAGTCTTAAATCAAAATCCGTGGATTCGCCATTCCTAGTGGAAACAAGATGCATGGATAAATTAGGAACCTCTTTATTGAGTAACCAAAAAAAGTACCCATATGTTTTTAGCTGCAAACAGTAGGGATGATCATCTTGTGCCGTTTGAATTTTTTTAAATAATTCATAAATATTAAATGTAGATTTTATTTCTTCTATTTTGGGCTGTTTGTCATCAAAGAATCCATCCATCCGCCCACTGACCTCAAAAACATAATCCTCCCGTTCAAATTTTGCGCTCGTGGCGACCTCTGAACGATAGGTCTTATGGGCTTTGGATCTTTTCATCTGGATTTCCTGGTGGAGAAGAATCCCAGACTGTGGGGTGCGCCCATATCCCGAGTAGACGTCAATGCTTCCCTTCCGAGGTGCGGGAACTGCAAAATCAGTAATGGATATGGTGAAAGTTTTCTTCATCAAAAAAGATCCAACTGATTTGGATTTTGTGGGAAAAGTGCGGTATCCGGAAACGCTTGAATGCCTAAAGTTTTTAGATGGCGGACGAGTGCGCCTTTGCCGCGATGTTGAACAAAAACCTTTTTAGCATTTGTTTCTTTAATGGTTTTTATTAAATCATTCCAATCGGCGTGGTCTGAAATTAAAAAGCCCCGATCATACCCATATGTGCTTTTTGCCATCCAACCAGAGGCAAATGCCGTTACAAATTTATCTCCTAGGATCTGAGCCTGCTCTGAACGCATAAAAGACTGCGGCGCAATAACGAGTTCGCCCACCAATCTTGTGGTATTGGGGATTTCACTCAAACAAATTGTTTTGGCAAGCTTAATGCCCTCTGCAAGGTAGCATGAGTTGAGCTCCGCCGCTGCGGAATGGCAGTAAATAGGTTTTGTTGTAAGCCGATGGAGCATTCCTAAAATTCTCTGAGTTTTTCCTAATGAATAACCAAAAAGAATGCTATTAATTTTATTTTTAGAATTTTCATTCCACCAATTTAAAATTTCAATGGCCACGTCAGAACTTTTGTTCCACACATAGGCGGGCGTTCCAAATGTTGCCTCCGTCACAAAGACATCGCAAGGCACTGGTTCAAAGGGTTCACAGGAGGGGTCTGGTTCTCGCTTATAATCCCCGGATGCAACCCATACTTCTCCGCCCTGCTCCAATCTCACTTGCGCCGAACCCAAAATATGTCCGGCGGGATGAAAAGAAACTTTAACTCCCTTAAAATAAAAATCTTCATTAAATTTTTTCCCATGAACTGTAATATTTTTTCCCAAACGAGCTTTGAGGATTCCGACTCCGGACGAAGCGCAATAATAATGGGTCGCTCCTCGGCGCGCGTGATCACTGTGTCCATGGGTGACCACGGCGTGTTCAACGCCTCTGGAGGGATCAATGTAGAAGTTTCCTGCAGGACAGTAAAGTCCCTGAGGCGTCATAATAAGCATAGAAAGAAATTCTACTCAGAAAACGCCTTGAAGTCCAAGCCCAGCTTAAATATTTGACATTCTGAAAACTGTTCTCAAGTTGTAATGATATGGAAAATGCGAGAGTAATTCCTGAAACACTTCTTGACGCTTATTCCGCCGTAGTGGTCTCCGCGTCAGAAAAAGTAAGCCCGTCGGTGGTCAATATTGAAGTTTTTAAATCGTCTAAAAAAGCTGGAGGTGGCTCGGGGTTTGTTTTGAGTAGTGATGGCCTAGTTTTAACTAATAGCCACGTTGTCCACGGTGCGAAGGAAATCGAAGTGGGCCTTCCCGACGGTAGGAAATTCCACGCGCAAGTCATTGGCGATGATCCTCACACTGATTTAGCTGTAATTAGAATCTCCGGAGGTCATTTACAGATGGCAACATTGGGAAACTCCGCCCATTTGAAAGTTGGTCAAGTGGTGATGGCGGTGGGAAATCCCTATGGTTTTCAGTACACAGTTACGGCTGGAGTGATCAGTGCGCTCGGAAGATCAATGCGAACTAACTCGGGGCGCCTTATAGATAATATTATTCAAACCGATGCCGCATTAAATCCGGGAAATTCAGGTGGACCTCTTGTGAATTCACAAGGCGATGTGGTGGGCGTTAACACTGCAGTGATATTGCCTGCTCAGGGAATTTGTTTTGCCATCCCCATAGACACGGCAAAATTTGTAGCGGCGAGACTTATTCGAGATGGAAAAATTAACCGGGCTTTCATCGGTCTTATTGGACAAAATGTAGAAATTCCTAGAAAGGTTGTGAGATTTCATGGTCTCTCCCAAGAAGCAGGAGTGCTGGTTATAGGGCTAGAACCGAAAAGTCCAGCTCTAGCCGCTGGGCTTCAAGAGGGCGATATACTTATTGAATTTAATGAAAGTAAAATTCTTAATATCGACAACCTCCATCAAATATTAACAGACGAACGTGCTAACGTCGAGAGTCTTGTGAAGGTCTTGCGGCGATGGCAGCCCCACGTCTTGAAAGTAGTTCCCAGGGAGATTTAGACTAGTGGCTGGTTTCCGGATAGTTTAAACTTAAGTTTGGTCATTAATATCATGGAGGATATTGTGAAAATACTTTTGTCTACGCTCGTCCTGTTTTTTTCCGTTCATACCAAAGCAGATTTAAAATCAAGTTGCACATACTTTCATAATTACAGCGGAGCGCTCCATTTTATGCGCCAATACTCTACGCCGGATTGGTGTATGCTTTCTGTTGATCCTGCGGAGGTCTCTACATTTGTGTATCGATCTTTTTTAGTAACCAGCGATGGAATACTTATGGTTTTTAATTCCTACGGCGAAGGGAATGACTCTCTCTTCACAGGAGCCCGGGAATTTTATTTTTTCCCTCGGACATCGGTTCCCGATGGAAAAGTGTCTGGAAATATTCTTTCTGTCAAAGCCGCAAATCCCAAAGCGATATTTTACTTTGACACCCGTACAGACAAACTTGTAAAGATGGCCAACGGAGAAATAGTTGAAGACCCTCAAGTGAACGCCAATAACAATGGCGGCGTTGAAATTAAATCTTTTAAGGGACTTATGTTGGACGTGGGTTTTGCCTTGGGCCACGATCCCGCCATGGATAGAAATCGTAATGTTTCTTTCAGAGATGAGGCTGGTCAAGTCTGCACATTGAAAGCGACTGATGTGTTCCGTTATCCAAGTGGTGACGTGAAATTTGCATTTCCTACTGACGCAGGCTTAAAGATCTATTTAGCAAAAAAATGTCCCCATCTGAAAATTTCTTTCTAATGAAACCTGTGAAGAATTTTGATGGAGCCAGTATCAAATTTCTTTTTACCGATATCGACGACACTCTCACTGATAATGGGCGGCTGGGCGCAGACGCCTACGGGGCTCTATGGAAATTAAAAAGCGCAGGAATTTCCGTTGTGCCGGTGACAGGGCGACCCGCCGGTTGGTGTGAGATGATAGCTCGCATGTGGCCTGTGGAGGGAGTAATCGGAGAAAATGGCGGCTTCTATTTCCGTTACCATAAAGGAAAAATGCACCGGTATTTTGCTATCAGTGAACAGGAAAGAAAAAAAAGCAGACTTATTCTTGACGAAACTATTGCCCCTGAAATTCTGAAATCAGTTCCCGGATGTGCCATCGCCTCAGATCAATTTTCAAGACTCTTAGATCTTGCCATTGATTTTAAAGAAGATGTGAAGCCTTTATCTAAAATAGAGGTTCAAAAAATAGTAGAGGTTTTCAAAAAACACGGGGCCCACGCTAAAATAAGTTCCATTCACGTCAATGGATGGTTCGGAGACTTTGATAAACTCACGACCGCCCTTTTGTTTTTAA
>JBBQPV010000098.1:0-6908 GCA_038216925.1 Bdellovibrionia bacterium | reverse complement strand
CAAGACGTCAGCTTTAATAGAAAAACCATTGACCGAATTGTCATCAAATTTAAAAATTTGATGGTGAGAATGAACTTTCTCAATGACCAGATTAAGAATGGTGTGAGAAGAACTAGAGTCGAGAATTATGCCGAGCTCATTGAGCTACATAAAAAGTTAAAAGCTAATCCAAAAGATCGCAGCAAGTTCATGCGCGATACCAATATGACTTTTGAAGCCTTAGAAATTTTGTCCGAACAATTGGCAACATTTCAAAAGAGAATTGACAGAGTTGAAGATGAAGCTCAGATGCATCATTTTTGGGTCAAAGAGACTTATTGGGGAATTGAAGCCGGTCAGAGAAAAGCTGATAAAGCTAAATCTGAACTCGTTGAAGCGAACTTAAGACTTGTTGTTTCCATTGCAAAAAAATACACAAACCGAGGTTTACAGTTCCTTGATCTAATTCAAGAAGGAAACATTGGTTTGATGAAGGCCGTGGATAAATTTGAATACCGCAGGGGTTACAAATTCTCCACCTATGCCACTTGGTGGATCAGACAAGCGATCACTCGCGCAATTGCGGATCAGGCGAGAACCATTCGTATTCCTGTTCATATGATTGAGACAATCAATAAGCTCATTAGAACTTCTCGTTACTTAGTCCAAGAAATTGGACGGGAGCCCACACCGGAAGAAATTGCGGTGAAGATGGAAATGCCCATAGATAAAGTACGGAAAGTTTTAAAAATTGCTAAAGAGCCCATCAGTCTTGAAACTCCAGTGGGAGAAGAAGAAGACAGTCATCTTGGCGATTTTATTGAGGACAAAAAGGTCATCAATCCTGCTGATGCGATTATCAATTTAAATTTAGCTGAGCAAACCAGACGAGTCCTTGCGACCTTGACACCTCGAGAAGAAAAAGTTCTGAGAATGCGTTTTGGTATCGGAGAAGAGAGTGATCATACTTTGGAAGAAGTTGGTCAGGATTTCAATGTAACCAGAGAGCGGATCCGTCAGATTGAAGCGAAAGCTTTGAGAAAACTCAGACATCCTAGCCGCGCTAAAAAATTAAAAGCATTTATAGATAATTAAAAATCTATGCGGGCCTATAGCTCAGCTGGTTAGAGCTCCCGGCTCATAACCGGGCAGTCCCAGGTTCGAATCCTGGTGGGCCCACCAATTTTCATTGTGATTGAAAGAAGTGATGGATGTTAGTCCGTGAAGAGTTAGAAAAACTATTTAAATTGCAAGAGTTTGACCTCCAAGTTCAACGAGCTAGGAAATCCCTTTTGTTCTTACACAAACAAATAAAGCCGTTAAAACAAGAAATAGAAAGTTTGGAAGTGGAAATTGCCGCTCAAGATGTTCTGAAAAATGACTTTGAGAAAAAGATTCTAGACCGAGTGAATGCAAATGCTTCAGATAAAATTTATGCCGACGGCATGGAAGAAAAATTAGGAAGTATTTCCGCACACAAAGAATATCATTACACTGCAAAAACAATTGATAAGCTCAGAAAACTTGGCCGGGACAGAAGTGTAGAAATTGAATCCTACCAGAATCACTTGAATGAGATTCAGACTTTTATTGATAGTAAGACGGAAGAAAAAAATAATTTAGAAGCTCAACTAAAAGAAAAAGCAACCAGCTTTGAAGCATTGACCAAATTAACTACTCAAGAAATTGAAGATACTCAAACGGCCCGAGAACTGTTTAGACCTAACATTGCTCCCAGTATTTTATTTAAATATGAAAGTCTCGTCAAAGCTTATGGTTATGGTCTTGGCGTGGTGAAAGATGCCCGCTGTCAGTCTTGTGATGTTATCTTACCGCCACAGATTTACAATCTGCTGCGTCGGGCGGAAGATGTTTTGCAATGTCCTAACTGTCAAAGACTTCTCTATTTGAAAATTCAATGACCTCCATCATCCTTCCCAAATCAGTCATCATATATACCGACGGTGCCAGCCGTGGAAATCCTGGCCCAGCTTCTTTTGGTTTTGTTGTGACCGATGAAAAAGGGAAAGTGCTCATTGAGGGTGGGGAAAAACTCGGTTCTCAGACAAATAATTACGCCGAATACATGGCTATGATTGTGGCATTGAATGTGTGTCTAAAAGCCGGAGCGAAGTCCGTAACAGTAAGAGCTGATTCTCAGCTGATGATCAGGCAAATGACTGGACAATATAAAGTTAAGTCTGATGTGATTATTCCACTTTTTGCAAAAGCCCGTGAATTAGCAGATAATTTCAAAGAAATTTCTTTTGAACACATACCCAGAGAGCAAAATAAAGAAGCTGATAAAATGGCGAATTTAGCTTTAGACCAATAAAAAGCCCTGAATTTCTTCAGGGCTCATTTTTATTTCAAATATAACGTTATTTAGGGAAAACCACCACCGCCGTGACCGCCCGCGCCTGGTGCGGCAGCGTTGCCACCCACTTGCTTTTTAACGTCGTCACAAGTTGTTTTTATGTCTGCCGTTTTCATCGATGTTACCCGATTATTTAAAGTCATATTGCACTCAATATTGGCTAAATGGGTTTTAAAAAAACCGTCGCACTGGCCATCCAGTTTAGTCATTTGAGTTTTTTCTCCACCGCTATTTGCGGCGGTTTTATACTGCTCATTTAAAGCGTTAAAATCTGCGACAAATTTTTCTGTGCAGTTTCCATTTTTGTCGACGCTTGTTTCTTTTACGGGCCCTGAAGCGGCACCTGATCCGCCACTTTTTGAGCAGGCGGTAGTTAAAAATGCTCCAAGGATCATTGAACTAATCAAAAACTTCTTCATTGTCTCTCCTATGTAAAACACGGTTCTATTGCCCTGCGGCATTTCTGTCAACGACATTTAAATCGAAGTTCTGTCTGATAGTCTTTATCGCCCACCATCACGTGACCCACGGTGCCCGCACCGCCCAGTACTTTGCCAGTGTCATTAGAGGTATCACCCTTTGACCAACTGCCCGTTTGAGACATGCCCCCCACTAAAATGGCAGCTGTCGATGCCTTTTTAATAGTCTTCCGTGTAGTTTCATCCATGGTGCCTTTGTATTCAGTTTTATTGTCTAAAAACACTGCTTCCTGTTTTTTGTCTTCGCAATATTTTTTAGCTTCCTTAATAGCTTCCTCGCGGCCTTCCTCGTCATCGGAAGTCTTTAAAGAGACTCGGTTTATTCCATCTTCACCGGGCATAACATCCTTTGTGGTTTGGCAAGCCGCCATGAAAAGACCTAGGAAACCCAAAGCTAGGGTCATCGAAATAAGTTTCATAATTTCTCCTTTTTTTAAGGAAACTTAGCGTTGAATTGCGGGTGGCGCAACAGATTATTTGGTGATAGAAATAGCCTGATTTGAGTCAAACAGACGATTGCAAAGGAAAGTAATTTTCTTTGAGGAAAGTCCGGACTCCATTGGAAAGTGCAGGGGCTAACGGCCCCCCGTCGCGAGGCGAGGAACAGTGGAACAGAGAGAATGTCCAGGGCGTTGAGCCTGAGAGCGGGAACGGGAGCTTTCAGGGGAGCCGCTGGAGTGAAAACAGCTAAACTCTGCACGGAGCAAGATCAAATAGGGAAGCGCTATGAGAGAATCCACTCCAGCTTCCGGGTAAGGTCGCAAGAGCCACCGAAGTAATTCGTGGCCCAGAGGAATAATCGTCCCCGACAGAATCCGGCTTATCGTTTGACTCGGATTATTTGTGTGGGCTCTTTGTTAAAAGCAAAGAGCCCGCTCTTTTCTTAACTAACAAATTCTTTGATTAGCTCATACATCGACGGTGCGGAATAGAATTCCGACGTGAAACTTTCCACCAAAGTGTTTGGATCTTTCCAGGCCTCATGGGGAAGGCCGGCTTTTTCACATGTTGCTTCCAAAAATTGTTCCGCAGACCAGGATTGTTCCTCTGCAACTTGCGGTAATAAAATTCCGCGTTTTTCCGCTTTAGTCACAATGATTCCGTGTTTACCAACTGCTAGATCATCCTTATTTTCAAGTTTTCTCACATCCTCAATGATGGTGACCTCAAGACTGATGTTTTCAATTTCCTCTTCATCCACAGGCTTAAAGCGATGGTCATGGGTAGCAGCCGATTGGCCTGCATCAAAAAGAGATTCTTGCAAAGAAGTACTTGATTCCAGTAATCCCACGCTACCGCGGATATGCATTCCAGTTTTAAGAGTAACAAACACTCCCGTTTTCTTTTTCCAACGGTCATCGGGGACGGGAATAAGGGGTTTAGCCATGGGACGCCCGGTCACCACTTGCCAAATTCCTAATGCCGCAATTTGCAGTACTTGTTGAGAAAATTTTGGATCTTCCATGGGGAACGTGTAGCACAAGACTGGATATTTTGGCCAATCCCTTATAAAGATAAGGCATGAAAATGAATAACTTATTGCACTCTGGCCTGAAGCAAACTCTTAAAACAACCTTACTCCGGATGGAAAAGATGGCCCCTCAACTCACTTCAAGGGCGTGGGGAATTTTAGAAAAACCCATGGCGGAGATTCATGGCCTGAGAATAACAAAGCTCACCGAATTTCATGCCGAGGTCACAAAAGCTCCATGGCAAATTTGGTTTGAAATGGGTTCCGGAGATTTTTTAGCCTCCGGTGAATTGGCGGTAAGAACATTGTGGAAACGACATACCCTACAGAATGAGACGGTAAAATTAAAAAAATGCAGTTGTGAATTTTTGACCTCAGATTTGCCGGCGCAGTTTGTAGCTAGAACTGAGTTGGTAGAGAATGACCGTGAGTCTATTTTGGCCCGTGGAAGAATGGACGGCAAAAAAGAATTTGAAGCCACGGTTTTATTTTTTGGTGCGGCGGACCGTCTCATCGCGCAAGGTCAGTATGTATTCGTATTTGAAAGCGTTAACATGTCTAAGCTAACTCGGGGAGAATCTTAAGTGCAATCAATCAGAGAATACCTGGGGTGCCGTTGCCGATCTAGAAATTTCTGGTCGGTCAAAGACGAAGCGACCCAGTCTGACTACACATTTCCATGGGCAAAGATTCAATACAGTGAAGATCGAGAAGTTCTACCAGTTCATCAGTCTTTAGAAATGAACGTCAACATTGATAAAGAAGAGGTTTCAGGGATCACAACCATAGATTTTTCGGTGATTCAGAAAGAAATTACGTTTTTTAAAGTTAACTCCGTGGACATTAAGTGCCATGACGTTCAGTTGAATCAAAATGGAACTTGGCAGGCAATTAAATTTGAAGTCACTGAAAGTCACATAGTGATCTACCTCCCTTACAAAATGAAGAAGGGGGATCAGGGCAAAGTGAAAATTGTTTATTCTGTTCATAAGCCCAAGGCAGGAATTTATTTTATTAAGCCTGATGACAAATATAAAGATCGACCAATTCAGGTTTGGACCCAAGGGCAAGATGATGATTCAAGATTTTGGTTTCCCTGCTTTGATGACCCTCGCATAAAATGTACTTTTGACATCAAAGCTGAAGTCCCCTCTGGATTTATCGCCACAAGTAATGGCGCTCTTCACTCAGAAGTTAAGGGTGGAAAAACCTGGGTTTATCACTGGAAGACCGAGTTTTTGATCCCTCCGTATTTAGTCACATTGACCGTGGGTAAATTTTCCGAAATTAAAGATCAGTGGAGAGGAAAACCTGTCACTTATCTAGTGGAGAAAGGTTCTGAAGCGGAAGCAAAAGTTAGTTTTGGAAAGACTCCAAAAATGCTTGAATACTTTAGTCAAAAAACTGGAGTTGATTACCCCTACGAGAAATACGCCCAGGTTGCCGTCGCCGAATTTGTCTTCGGAGGTATGGAAAACACCTCTGCCACAACACAAACAGATGCAACACTTCACCCACCTGAAATAGAAGAGGACTTTACCAGTGACGATCTTGTATCCCATGAATTAGCTCATCAGTGGTTTGGGGATTTAGTGACTTGTAAGAGTTGGTCCCATGGTTGGCTGAACGAAGGTTGGGCAACTTTTATGGAGTATGTTTTTAAAGAATACGATCTTGGACCTGAGGAGGCTCAATATTTCAGGTATCAGGATTTGCAGGTTTATCTAAATGAGGATTTAGAATTTAGAAGGCCCATCGTCACAAATTTTTATACGGATCCAGCTGAAATTTGGGATCGGCATACTTATCAGAAGGCCGGATTAGTTTTACAAACGTTGAAAGCTCACATTGGTGAAGAGGATTTCTGGGCGGCGACAAAATCATATCTTGAAACTCACCGGGGCGGAGCTGTTGAAACAGTTGATTTTCAAAGGGCCATGGAAATTTTTTCCGGACTCAATTTACAAAGATTTTTTGACCAATGGATTTTTAAATCGGGTTACCCAGAATTTAAATTTGGCATGGAATGGGATGATAAAACCAATTTAGCCAAAATTAATCTGGAGCAGAGTCAAAAAATAGAAGAACCAGCTTTGGCTTTTGAAGTGAAGTCCGATATTCAAATTACTTATCCAGATAAAACGGTGCAGACCTTCCCAATCACCATGACCGAAAAATCTATGACCTTATACTTGCCTCTAAAACAAAAACCAGCTTTTGCTATTTTTGATAAGGGCAGTCACATTTTAAAAACTGTAGAAATGACATCGTCTCAAGAAATGATGAAAGCTCTGTTGAAAGACAGCGATGATATTCTTTCAAAAATTTGGACGTTAAAGGCGTTGGCAAAATCGGCAAGTTCTGAGGGTGTGGAAGCCATGGGAGAAAGTTTAAAGCAAGATCCCTTCTGGGGAGTGAGAGCTGAAGCCGCAAAGGCATTAGGAGAAACTAAATCTTTGGCGGCGCAGGACGCCTTGATCGCAGCCCTAAAAGTGGAAAAAAAGGGTAAGGTGCGAGCCGTGATTTGCTCTGCTTTAGGAAATTTTAGAAACGATGCCGCCGGCAGTGCGCTCATTCATATTTTCGAAAAAGATAAGAACGT
>JBBQPV010000097.1:0-6946 GCA_038216925.1 Bdellovibrionia bacterium | reverse complement strand
ATTCTTCTCAAAAGGCGTTAGAAAAAGCAAAGTTGAAACTAAGTGATATGCACCTTGTGGAAATTAATGAAGCTTTCGCCGCCCAATATCTAGCGGTAGAAAAAGTTCTGGAACTCAATCGAGAAATCACAAACGTAAATGGCGGAGCCATTGCCGTTGGGCATCCCCTCGCCGCTTCGGGCACCAGAATTACCATGCACCTCATTTATGAATTACGTCGAAGAAAACAAAAGTATGCACTTGGCGGCGCTTGCATTGGCGGCGGTCAGGGTATCTCCGTCGTCCTCGAAGCCCTCTAAGGTACCGGGTTACTTTGCCGGAAAATGACAAAACAGGAGATTTTATGATTTCCCTCAAAGACAAAAGATTTCTCGTCACCGGCGGCACCACTGATGTTGGCCGCTCTCTCACTTTGGCCCTTTCTCGATACGGTGCAGACATTGCCATTGCAGATAAAAATCCTGAAAAAGCTCAAAGAATAATTAATGAAATAAATGAGTCTCGAGAAATTAAAGAAGACTATGGGCGAGCTGCCTTTATAGAAGCAGATCTCACCATTCCTGGTAATGCAAAAGAAGCCGTCAGCCGAGCCGCAGAAACTTTTGGTGGCATTGATATTCTCATCTGCGGGCTTTACAGATCATACATTTCAAAAACCGACGGTGATGATTATCTTAAAGAATTTGAGCGACTAGTAGATATTAATCTAAAATCTGCAATCTATACCGCACACGCCGTGATTCCATTTATGAAGGGACGTAAGCGCGGCAAAATTATTTTTCTTGTTCCAGATATGGTTCGATTTGGCGCCGAAGGAGAATCCCTCACCAGCGCCACCCGCGGTGGACTCATTTATTACGCACGTGCTTTAGCCAGAGAACTGGCACCTTCTAATATTGCGGTGAACTGTGTGGCCATGGGACCGACGGAAGATTATCTGATTTCCCGAGATCCCCAGGCCGGCAGCATCCGCCAAGCAGAAGTTAAACTTAAAGACGTTATCCCCATGGGCCGAGTGCTTCGCGGGGAAGAGATCACGCAAACAATTGTCTTTCTTTCAAGCTCCGCCGCGGACGCCGTCACAGGTCAAACTTGGGCTGTGAATGGCGGCCTCACGATGTTTTAGATAGCTGTCTTATTGATTAGACGGTGGCAACAAAAGACTCCAATATTGATCGAGGTCACCCTCAATGACATATATTTTATTGGCGCTCGTATTTTTCTCAACTCTTATAGCCGGTGTACTCATCTGTTTATTATCGATAATTCGCCCTAGGTTCCTCGATTCCAAGCGTCGGGTTATAAAGGTATACACGGCGTGGCTTTTGATTTACGGATTTTTTATTATTTTTGCCACAGGGCCCAGTGATCTTAAATTCTATCCCCCGCCTGAATCTTCGCCTTATAAACTGCCTTGGGAATCTGGAGTAAAGCGCTTCGTATCCCAAGGGAATAGAAGCTTTACCAGTCATCGAGGTGATCATCAATATGCGTGGGATTTTTGGATGACTGTTGGCACCAAAGTTTTAGCTGCAAGAGAAGGAAGGGTGGTCGAAGTCGAAGATCATTTCGACGGAATTGGATTTTACGGCAACTATGTAAAGATCCAACACTCTGACGGAACACGCGCATTTTATGCTCACATTCAGTATAAGGGAGCGGTTGTAAGAGTAGGCGATTCCGTTTTTCAAGGCCAATTAATTGCCTATAGCGGGATGGTTGGGCAAACAATTAATCCGCATCTTCACTTTGTTGTTCTCAATGGAGATGAAACGAAATCTTTACCAATATCTTTTTCGGATGTGGCGGGTGGCGTCCCGCTCGCCGGCCATTTTTATGTCTCAAAAAACTCCGTCCATTATTGACCCTTTTTATTGGGCGGTGAACGGCGGCCTGACGATATATTGTTGGCTTCGTTCTTGCTCCTCACAAGGGTATAACTTTAACTTGCTCTAAACTTTAACTAACGGATGTTGCGATGAAATTTTTACTTTTGTTAACGACTATTTTGATCTTTTCTAACCCTCTTGCGGCGCATGCCGATTGGGCCAAAGATAAAGCCGATTGCCCCGAACTTGATCTATCTGGCGATTTTGAAAAAAGTAATACGGCGTTTAGTAAGTTAGCGGTAATCACATATGAGCAGGTAATTAAAGCCGATCAGCTCAAGAAAAAATTTGATAGGGAATCAGGCTTCGGCGACAAGGGCCAAATGCTGCTCCTCTCAGTTGGACAAGCTCCAATAAAGTTAGGCTCGTTTTCAGATGACGGAACTCTGACCGGAGAAAATATTTATTCAGCATTATTTAGTCAGAAATTCGGAGAATTAGTTGATTCTTTTCACACACTTTTAGTTTGTGACCATAATTTAAAAAAGATCCGTCTTATACGCTTTGATTTGATGCGGACAATGGGTGGCAAAGAAGTGACCTCCTATAGCGTAGGAGTACGATACTCACCTTCCGGTGAGATGCAATTCAGCCATTCTACTGGGGGCCTTTAAACCCCGTATTTTTTCAGAAATTGCATGACAAAAATCACTACCATATTATCTAAACCCTATTCTGATTTGTAAGCCAGATTAGTCGGACCCCGGATCGCATTGCTCACGGCGTAAAAAACTTCTCCCATAAATGACGGACCATCTGATTATAACTTTCATCGTATTTTTTTTTGTTTTTGATGGGAGTGGTAAATCGTTTGATCAAATGCATACTTCCCATATTGGCAAGCTGAACACCAAATGACTCAAGAAGTTCGCGGGAGATGTTTGTGCCTCGGATTTTGTTTTCTTCTACCAAACGTTTGATTGCGCCTTGTTCAGCACTGTCTGAAAACTGGCGGCAATATTTGGCCATGCGCGGGTCAATTCTTGAGTAGTAATAAACAAGAATCACACAAGTCGCAAAGTGAGGATTGGTAGTAAGATAGTCTGTCATATTAGTTTGGCTTTCAATTTCTGCTTCCAGGGGCGGAAGGTGAGAAATCTCTTTTCTAACTCGAAGTTGCCGCCAATGTTCAATAATGAGAATGAGTAGATCAGCCTTCTTAGGCACATAACGGGCAACGAGAGAGCGAGGGACCTTCGCCAGCTTGGCTATCTGAGTGACGCTAGTCTGTTCAATTCCAATCTCAGTGATGCATCTAGCAGCCGCATTCAGAATGCGATTACGAGTTTCAATCCCCTTAGTTGTTTTTGGCATCATGAATATCACCTCATTTTTCCCTAAAAATTCAGCCCTTTACCATAAAAGTGAACGGTCATTCACTTTTATATTGCACTGCATTACATAATTTGTTATAAATGTGAATGATTGTTCAATTATTACATAAGGAGTAAATTATGAAAGTCCAAGAATTCAAGACGGTTTTAAGTGGTATGTTATTGATCGTAGCCTTGTTTTTGACGGGCATATCTTCAAAGGCGGATTCCAGCACCGATATTGCTATTTCAATGATGAACATGAATAACAACATGAATAACATGAGGATGCTTGCCGATGATCATAAGTCATCTCTCAGCAGTTGCGTCGAGAATGTCGATCGATCGCCCTACAGAAACAGTCCTGATTTAAAAGCGCCAGTGCGGTCAGTGGTAGATTTTGGTCCTCTGGAAGATAAGGCCCACTGGCTGACCATTGAGGTTTGCGATTTATCTGATTCGTGCGTGGATTTAGAACTGAAATTGGAAGTGCAAGCCAATGCGACTCTCATAAAAAAGGACATCGGTTTGAGTCAAAGGATCTATTGTGCATTGACGGAAAATAAAAAATCCGTGGACCAAAGTTATCTGCGGGTTAACCTCATACAGAACGGTTTCTGGAGCAACAAATTAATTTCAACTTTTACCTTACCACTTAAGACGTTTTTCGCAGAACGGCGATTAGCGTATACGATTAGTCCTAAGGCGTTACCCAACTATAAAATGGGTGGGGTAGCTCTCGAGTTCAAGGAATGAATGCACCCAATGCACTCAAGTCGAACTGAATCAGATTCCTTCACCCAAGTCTTTACAATCTACTGTCTAAATGCCATAAAATGGGCATCTCTAATAATCGAGGTTACTGATGAAACCCTATGAAGGTTCGGATTTTTACGACATTGATTCACTTCTAAACGATGAAGAAAAAATGATCCGGAACACCGTCCGCGAATTTGTTTCTAAAGAAATCATTCCGATTATTGAAAAGCATGACCGTGACGGCACTTTTCCAAAAAACCTCATCCCACAACTGGCCGATCTTGGAGTGTTTGGAGCCACAATCAAAGGTTACGGTTGCGCTGGACTCAGTTACACCGCCTACGGACTCATTATGCAGGAACTTGAGCGTGGCGATTCAGGTTTAAGAAGTTTTGTAAGTGTACAAGGGGCTCTCGCTATGTATGGAATTTCCGCCTACGGCAGTGAAGAGCAAAAACAAAAGTACCTCCCTGAAATGGCCAAAGGAAAAATGATTGGCTGTTTTGGTCTTACAGAACCCGACTTTGGATCTAATCCCGGCGGGATGCTCACTAAGGCCAGAAAAGTTGGCAATGAGTACATTCTCAATGGAAATAAAATGTGGATCACTAACGGCGGAATTGCTGACATTGCATTGGTTTGGGGCAAGACAGAAGATGGAAAAATCCACGGCTTTCTCATAGAAAAAGGAACTCCCGGTTTTTCCACCAAAGACACCCATGGTAAATTTTCCCTTAGAGCCAGCGTCACTAGCGAACTCAATATGCAAGACTGCCGTATTCCCGAAACTCAAATTCTTCCAAACGTTCAGGGGCTAAGGGGCCCTTTTGGGTGCTTAAATAATGCCCGCTACGGAATTTCTTGGGGCGCTTTGGGGGCAGCAATGGCCTGCTTCTATGAAGCCAAAGAATACGCTAAAACACGTATTCAATTTGACCGACCCATCGCCAGCTACCAGTTAGTTCAGGCGAAGCTTGCCTACATGCTGACCGAAATTACTAAAGGTCAACTGGTTGCACTGCAACTGGGGCGCCTGAAAGATCTGGGCAAAGCTACTGCGCAACAAATCAGTCTAGCAAAAATGAACAACGTGTCTGAAGCTTTGAAAATCGCACGAATGACACGGGATATTTTAGGCGCAAGCGGAATCACAGATGAGTATCAATGCGGCCGACATATGAGAAATTTAGAAAGTGTAAATACTTACGAAGGAACAGAGGACATTCATCGTCTCGTTTTGGGAGAGTACGTTACAGGAATTCCTGCTTACAGAGTGAATTAAACTTTTTTAACGTTGATAGCTTTTTTACCCTTGGGAGCATCACCGACTTCATACTCAACCGGGTCCCCTTCTTTTAGATCTTCTTCGCCTGCGGGTAGATCAGATGAGTGAAGAAAAATATCTTCTCCATCGTCACCAGTGATAAATCCAAAGTGTTTCTTAGGGTTGTACCACTTAATTTTCCCCGTTTTCATTTGCCGTCTCCTCAAAGAGTTCTATCTTACGATGTGTATTTAAGTTTAGAGGAGAATTAAAAACCGCGTCAAGACGGGTTTTGTATTAAGCGTCATTCTGGACTTTTGGCGAATGGATTACTGAATAAACCCAATGGATTTCATTTTACCACCACCAGTTCCAATAGATTCATTTACGATCACACGAGACAAAGCCAAAGAACATCGAGAACCCTTGCTTACTTTTCCTTTGGAAATTTCTTTAGCAAGAGCGGTGGAAACGGCAGAATTAATGTCATCTAAGGCTGCACGGAAACTTGCGCCTTCATGAAAATGAACGGTGACTAATTCCTCTAAGAATTTCTCCTCGTTTTCTACGTGAACAGAAATGCCTTTGGATTTTTCAAAGACAGCTTTTCTCTCTTCAAGTTCGTGCTTTATCACAGCTAAAAACTCGACTTTTGTCTTCGGCGGATGGAATGCCTGAATGTATCGCATTCGGTCTACGAGGAACTCTGATAGGCCATCTTCTTTCATGGCTATCTTCAATTCTTCCATAGATATGTTTGGATCCTTAAGCATGGCCGATGATCCTGCGTTTGTAGCAAAATGAAAAGTAGCATTGGATGTTTTCAGTTTGATATATGTTGGAGTTCCACCGGAACGCCCATCTAAAGACTTAACCATAACCATGTAATCAGAATCTATAATACTTAAAAGAGCATTCTGGAGATACATCGCGTCTTTTGTTTTTTCAACTTCGTCGATAAGGAAAACTGTAAAAGCATTTTTTTCTAAAGCTGAACCAATTGTATTTAAAAGTTCTTCAGGCTTTTTTCCGATGTACTCACTTAAATTTATTCGCAAAAATGGCAGATCTAGGTTTTCCGCCAATTTCTTTGGAGAGTAAGTTTTTCCCAAGCCCTTGGGTCCAACAAATAGTCCCCGTCCCTTTGGCTTTGAAGCATCATTCATTCCTGTGACGCTGAGTAGAGTATCGTTTTCAAATGCTTTTTTCAAAGAATCCAAACCAATAATGTCTTTTCCAAGACCAACGCGCACCTTTTCAATATATTTATTTCTTTGGTCCGGATCAAAATAGGCTTTGTTTATTCCGTAGACTCTTGCCGCAACGTCATCCACGAGAGTCGTCGTGGCCGCCTCAGCTTTAATCCCCTTGATTGAAAGTTCTGCGTAAAATTCATCATAGAGTCTAACGGCCTTATTCATTTCTAAACCACTGGCATCAAATTCTAAGGCACGATTAATAATAGTGCCCCGCACTTCGTCTGATAATTGTTCCAATCGATTTTGCTTTGACCATTCTTTCAAAGCAGAATCAATCTCGTCAATAGGAATGGGGCTTTTTTTAACCAAAGACACTCTTCTTGTAAGTGAAGGATCACCGCCAAAGGCCTTTTGATAATTATCTGTCGTTGTAGTCCCTAAGACTCTAATTGATCCATCGGCCATGTACGGAAGAAGATGCTGAAAAATATCATTGTCATTATTTGAGTGAGTTCCTTGTCC
>JBBQPV010000096.1:0-6949 GCA_038216925.1 Bdellovibrionia bacterium | reverse complement strand
TCCCCATGCATGGGTTCCAGCCAAGCAGGAACTTCGCGACGTTTCATACTTTCCATGGCAGATAAAATCTTAACCATGCCGCGGCTCTTTTCATGAACTTCAACCACATCACCTTTTCTAACTTCAAAACCGGGGATGTTGACTTTTTTTCCGTTCACTAAAAAGTGACTGTGCTTCACAAGGTGACGGGCTTCATTTCTGCTCCCACCAAAACCTAAAAGATAAACTGTGTTGTCTAAGCGACGTTCCAGTTTAAGAAGTAAGGTTTCTCCGGTAACACCTTTAGCTTGTTCTGATTCTCTAAAATATCTTCGGAATTGATCTTCAAAGATTCCATAAATTCTTTTAACTTTTTGTTTCTCACGAAGTTGCAATGCAAACTCAGAAAACTTCACTCGTGCTTGGCCATGTTGACCAGGAGGATAGGGACGTCTCTCAAAGCTGCACTTGTCTGTATAGCAACGCTCAGCTTTTAAAAAAAGCTTCATGTTCTCTCTACGACAAAGTCTACAAACATGTTTTACTGAACGACTCAAAACAACCTCCTAATTAAATTCGACGACGCTTGGGTGGACGACAGCCATTGTGAGGAATGGGTGTGATGTCTTTTATTGATGTAATTTTTAATCCTGCTGCAGCCATAGCTCTCAATGCAGGTTCACGTCCAGCTCCGGGACCTTTAACAAATACACCTACTGTACGCATTCCATTTTCAATTGCTTTGCGAGCTGCATCTTCTGCTGCTACCTGTGCCGCGAAAGGTGTTCCTTTTCTAGAACCTTTGAAACCTTTATGACCTGCACTAGACCAGGCCAGTACTCCACCACCGACATCGGTGATAGTGACAATGGTGTTTCCAAAAGAAGCTTGAACAAATGCAATTCCAGACTGCACATTGCGCTTAACTTTTTTCTTTTTAACAACACCTTTTTTTACAACTTCTGGTTGAGTCGCCATTCTTTGACCTCTGTTAATTATTTACTGGTTGGAGCCTGTTTTTTATTTGCGATTGTTTTTCTCGGACCCTTACGAGTCCGCGCGTTGGTTCTAGTTCTTTGTCCACGAACAGGAAGACTCTTTCTATGTCTGATTCCCCTGTAACATCCCAGATCCATCAAACGTTTGATGTTCATCGCAATCTCTCTACGAAGATCGCCTTCTACTTTTAAATCTCTATCAATAATTTCTCTGATTTTGGCAACGTCAACATCGGACAATTGATCTGTGCGTTTGGATTCATCAACTTGAGCTTCAGACAAAATCTTTTGGGACCGGCTTTTTCCAATTCCAAATAAGTATGTGAGAGCGATGACGATTCTTTTATTTCTTGGAAGATCTACACCTGATAAACGAGCCATTTATTATTACCCCTGCCGCTGCTTGTGTTTTGGGTTATCACAGATCACGCGAATGACACCACGTCTTTTGATGACCTGACACTTTGTACATATTTTTTTTACGGAGGCACGAACTTTCATTACCAATTCCTCATTATTAAAAATCCTACTGAGATCTAAAAATTATTCTTCCCCGAGACGTATCGTAAGAAGAAATTTCCACTGTCACTTTATCACCTGGTAAAATTCGAATGTAATGCATTCTCATTTTTCCAGAAATATGAGCTAATACTTTATGCCCATTTGTTAATTCAACTCGAAACATGGCGTTGGGAAGTGGTTCTAAAACTGTTCCTTCAACTTCGATTCTTTCTTCTTTCGCCATAATTCCTTACGATAAATTAATTCAAATGCGAACGGTCGGTCAGTATTATTGGACCGTTTTGCGTTATCGCTATTGTGTGCTCAAAATGAGCTGCGAGACTACCATCCGCTGTTACAGCTGTCCAGTTGTTTTTAAGCACTTTCACTCTAAAATCACCAACTGTTACCATGGGTTCGATAGCAATTACCATCCCCATTTCTAATTTTATTCCTGTGCCTTTTTTTCCAAAATTTGGGATCTGTGGCTCTTCGTGCAGAGCTCGTCCTATTCCGTGCCCAACAAACTCCCTCACCACACCGTAGCCTAAAGACTCCGCATGGGATTGAACGGCAAATCCGATGTCCCCGGTTCTATTCCCTGGTATGGCTGCTTCAATGCCTTTAAAGAGGGATTCTTCGGTGATTTTCATCAATCGTTCACTCTCATCAGATACCTTGCCGATGGGGATAGTGACTGCGGAGTCTCCGTACCAACCGTCATAAACTACGCCAAAATCAATTCCTAAGATGTCTCCCGACTTCAAAAGCCTATCATCGGGGATACCATGGACAACCTCTTCATTGACACTGGCACAAATGGTTTTTGGAAAACCATGATACCCCTTGAAAGCTGGCTTAGCGCCCGCTTTCAAAGTCAAATCGTAAGCCTTTTTGTCGATGTCGTTGGTGGTCATGCCCTCTGTTACACTTCTAGAAATTTCGTCTAAGATTTCCGCCACTATTTTGCAAGCGTCACCAATTTTACTGATTTCAAGTTCCGACTTTAGTGTGTACATCAGGCTTTAATGGCCTCGCAGATGCGTCCAAACACCTCACCAGGCTCACCTTCACCATTTACTGAAACATACTTGTGATTTTTGGTATAAAATTCTTTAAGTGGCAATGTACTAAGTTCGTAAACGTGAAGTCTATTTTCAATAACATCTTTTTTGTCGTCGTTTCTTTGCTCAACTTTTCCATTACAATCATCGCAAACACCGTCAACTTTAGGTTGTTTAGACTTAATATGATACGAAGCTCCGCAGCTGGTGCACACCCGTCTACCGGTAAGGCGTTCTAACAATTGTTCTTTTTTGACCTCTAAAAAGACGGCCTTGTTCAAATTCATATCTTGATCTACGAATAGCTTATGGAGAGTTTGAGCCTGAGTTAAGGTCCGCGGAAAGCCGTCAAACAGAAATCCTTCTTTATCAGAATTCAAAATTTCCTCTTCAATGAGTCCAATAACAATGCCGTCTGAAACTAGTTCACCAGTCTTCATGATGGCTTGAGCTTTAATTCCTAAAGGAGTTTGTTCCTTCACGGCTTTTCTGAGGAGATCACCGGTACTGATATGTTGAATGTCAAAATGAGAGCACAAAGACTGAGATTGGGTCCCCTTACCTGCGCCGGGGGGACCAAAGAGAGCAAGGTTCAAAAACTTGTCCTCCGACTTTTAATTTTTGCTCCTCGCATAAAACCTTCGTATTGATGAGTGATCAAATAAGACTGAATTTGTTGAACAGTATCAAGGGCCACGCCAACTAGAATGAGTAAGCTTGTTCCACCAAAATAAAAAGGCACTTTTGCCTGGGCAATAAGCAATCCAGGAAGTACACAAACAATACTGATGTAAACAGCTCCGGCAACAGTGATTTTTTCCAATACAAATTCAATGTAATCTGCAGTGCTTTTACCCGCTCTAATTCCCGGGATAAAACCACCGTATTTTTTCAGATTCTCGGCAACATCTTCTGCGTTAAACACTATGGACGTGTAGAAAAAACAGAAAAACACAATGAGTGCGACGTACAGCATATTGTAAACGACACCAGAGGGATTTATAGCCTCTTTGATATTCTTCATCCACGGCGTATTTACAAAAGTAGCAAGTGTGGTGGGAAACATCAGTAAACTAGAGGCAAAAATTGGCGGAATGACGCCGGCAAAATTAATTTTTAAAGGTAAATGACTGCTTTGTCCGCCCATAACTTTCCGACCGGAAACCCGCTGGGAATATTGAATAGGAATCCGTCTCTGACCTACTTCAAGAAAGATAATGACAGCTACCACAGCAACCATGAGAGCTAAAATTCCAATTCCGGTAGCAGCACTCATCTCACCGGATTTAATCAGCTGGATACTATTATAAAAACCTGTAGGTATTCCCGCGACGATTCCAGAAAAAATAATCAAACTCGTCCCGTTTCCAATGCCTCGTTCAGTGATTTGCTCACCAAGCCACATAATGAAGCAAGACCCTGCTGTCAGGGTAATAATGGTCATCAGCCGAAAGGGAATTCCTCCCACACTTGCGGACAAGATAAGGGGTTCACCAGTTGGACTTGTAGAGTTTTCTAAATAGGTGGCAATTCCAAATCCTTGGATAATGCAGAGTAAAACCGTTCCGTAGCGCGTGTACTGCGCTATTTTTTTACGACCTTGCTCGCCCTCTTTATTTAGGGCTTCAAGATAAGGAAATACTGCGGTCAGTAACTGAAAAATAATCGAGCTTGAAATATAAGGCATGATGCCCAATGCAAAAATGGATAGACGCTGAAGTGCCCCTCCACTGAATAGATTAAATATTCCAAAAATTCCTGCATTTTGCGCTGAGAAAAAAGACTGCAGTGCTGAAGCGTTAACTCCGGGTGTTGGTACGTGAGAACCCAACCGATATACCGCAATCATGGCTAATGCAAAAAGGATCCGTTTTCTTAGTTCGGGAATCTTCGCCAACCCCTCAATAGCCACAGTTATTTCATCTCCTCGATGGGGCCACCGGCTGCCTTAATTTTTTCCAGTGCGCTTGCACTGAATTTATGCGCCTTGATGTTTAATTTTTTTGATAAATCTCCGTTGCCTAATACTTTGATGGGTAAATTCGGTTTGACAAGTCCACAGCTCACTAATTGTTCTGGTGTCACGGAACCATCAAATCGCGCCAAATCTCTTAAGTTGACCACCGTATATTCTGTACGGAATACGTTTGTGAAACCAAACTTAGGTAATCGACGATGAAGGGGCATCTGTCCGCCCTCGTAACTCCGAGATACAAATCCGCCTGAACGGGCTTTTTTACCTTTATGTCCTCTTGTAGAGGTTTTTCCGTGTCCTGAACCAGGACCACGACCTACGCGCTTATTTTTCTTATTTGATCCGGGGTTTGCCACCAGATTGGACAGTAATTTAGACATTTTTAACCTCAACATCAACCAAGTGTTTCACTTTGAAAATCATTCCCCTCATTTCGGGAGAGTCTTTAACAGTGACTTCAGAATTTATTTTTCTTAAACCAAGTCCTTTTACAGTCGCTCTTTGGGTTGGATTGCAACCAATGAGACTTCGAAGGAGTTTTAATTTAAAAGATTTTGATTTTGCCATACGCACTTCCGTCTTTTTTAGCTTTGTCTTAGTTTCTGAGACATTTCTTTTGTTTGAAGTTGTTTCAATCCTGACAAAGTTGCTCTGACAACGTTGTGGGGATTACTTGTCCCAATACATTTTGTTAAAATATTTTTCACACCAACGGATTCCAACACCGCTCTCACGGCACCACCGGCAATAACGCCAGTTCCAGCACTTGCGGGCTTTAACATCACTTGGCTTGCTCCGAATTGTCCCAACACTTGATGAGGAATACTTCCTTCTTCCACACAAACATCCATGACATTCTTTTTTGCTTGTCTACTAGCTTTATTAATGGCCTCTGGAACTTCACCAGCTTTACCTAATCCTACGCCCACTTTGCCATTGCCGTTTCCGACTACAACAAGCGCTGAGAAGGAAAATCTACGACCGCCCTTCACAACTTTTGCGACTCGGTTAATTGCTATGACTCGTTCTTCTAATTCAGTTACGTTTTCGGCCATTCTATCTCCTTAAAATTTTAATCCGGCTTCGCGGGCTGCATCTGCTAATTCTTTAATTTTTCCATGATATCGATATCCGTTACGATCAAACACAACTGCATTAATATTTTTTGCGATTGCTCTTTTAGCAAGTTCGCCACCTATCTTTTTAGCGGCATCTTTATTTTTTGAACCCGTAAGTTTCTCTTCCACAGTAGAGCAAGACACAAGGGTTTTCCCTAAAACGTCGTCAATAAGCTGAGCGTACAGGTGGGAGGTACTTTTAAACACAGTAAGTCTTGGTCTCTCCACAGTTCCCTGAATTCTTTTTCTAACACGCATCTTCTTTTTGAAGCGAGTCACAGATTTATAATTTGTTTTCTTCGAATATTTAATGCCCACATTAACCTCTTATTTACTTACCGATTTGCCGGCTTTACGACGAATAACTTCAGTTTCATATTTTACGCCTTTACCTTGATAGGGCTCAGGCTCTTTAAAACCTCTAATTTTTGCAGAAACAAGACCAACCATGTGTCTATCTGCGCCAGTGACGATGATTCTGGTATTTTTTTCTACTTTAATGTCAATTCCCGTAGGAATGGGAAAGCTAATGGTATGGGTGAATCCTAAATTGAGTTCAAGATTTTTCCCTGCCACGTTGGCTTTATATCCTACACCATTAATATCAAGAATTTTGGTGAACCCTTGAGTCACACCAGTGACTGCATTATTAAGTAATGCACGATATAATCCATGCAGTGCTCTCGTTTTCTTATCATTTCCATTTCTTGAAAGAGTCAAGATGCCTTGATCAAGTTTGGGAACAATGGACTCGTGTAAATTATAAGAGAGCGCAGTCTTTGCACCCTTTACCGTCACGGTAGAGCCTTGAATATTTAAATGAACATCTTTACCAAAGTGAATTGGCATTTTTCCAACACGGGACATTTTTTACCTCACCAAACCGAACAGATGTACTCGCCACCTGTCTTTTGTTCTTTTGCATCATCACCAGACATAATACCTTTGCTGGTGGATAGAATGGAAATTCCAAAACCCGTTCGAACGGATGGAATTTCGTCTACCGCTACATATTTTCTCAATCCTGGACGGCTTTCTCTTTTTAAATCTGTGATAATAGAACGACCAGTTTCACTGTACTTTAAATAAACACGAGCCATGCCCTGCTTATTATCTCTCACCACTCTATAATTTTTAATAAATCCCTTACTTTTTAAAACGCTCAAAATTCCTTCTTTTACAATGCTATGAGGAACGTCTACTTTTTCCTGTTTAGCGGAATTTGCGTTTCTAATTCTAGTCAATAAGTCTGCAATAGGATCCATTCTTTATCTCCGTTTACTTTTTAAAGGGCATTCCAAAAGCCGTAAGGAG
>JBBQPV010000095.1:0-6996 GCA_038216925.1 Bdellovibrionia bacterium | reverse complement strand
TTTAATAAAAAGTTGCGCCTTATTACCCCCCAACAAAACACGACCGGTCATTCCAAGCTTCACTAAATGCATCCGGTTCAGAATTTTTATTCATGGTTTCAAGCCAGGTTTTAACGCCACTGTAGTCTGGATCTTGGATTTGAAAACCATACTGTGAGGTTAATTTTTGCATCATCAGTGCAGCGGTGGATGAGCCCAGATCTCTAATCATCAAAGGTTTTTTAGATTTAATATTATTAAAAACATAATCATAATCATCACGTAGAAAGCCCATGAACTCCGCTACAAGATGGAGAGCTTGTTCTCCGGTCAATTTTCCATGGGAAGACCTAGCCATCTGATAAGCCGTTTCTGAAATTTCTGAGGCTGGAAAGTCTTTTACAGCCTGTGCAAGGCTACCAAAAGTGACTGTATCTTTTAATTTATTCCACTCACTCCTCACTTGGGGAAGTTTGATGTGAAGATAGTTTGCAAGAGTTCCATCAAGATCGTCTTCTAGGGCTTGTTGCGTTGCCGCATCCAGTGGACGAAGGGGAAATGCCTTAGTGAAAAACCTCACGTGTTGTGGGTCAAGAAAATGCGCAGTGAGAAGAACTTGGTTTAAATCTACTTTAAGAAAATGAAATTCTGATTGAAGAGTGGTCACTAAAGTATGAAATGCTAGTTTTAGATTTCCGGGGAGAGGTCCGCTCTCAGAATGGGCCCTTCCTATTTCCACCAAAGCCTTTATTTTACTTCTGTCAAAATCTCTTTCAAGGCCAGATGCCAATGGATTATCCAAACCCCAGGGAATTTTTTTAGGGTCAAGGGTTGGTTTTCCCGCGGAGTCACTTCCAATGATATGCCCTCTGACGGCGTGGATGGTTCCCCTACTCACTCGAATTATTTTGCCCATCACAGGATCATCAAATTCTTTCAATATGCGGCTTTTGGGCACACCGACGTCCCCAAAAAGGTCCTTTGCCTGTGCAACGGTGATGTCTGAGTAAAGACTAACTAATAAAAGTTGGCGGGCATCTAAATCATCTTTTAACTTTTCATTTAAGGCTAGAAATGTAGATTCTGTGATGTACCCATTTTCCTTCATCACTGTGAGAGGGCGCTTCTGAAATCCGGCCAAAAAATCTGTGCACTTACGGCTTGCCTGTGCCGATGTTATTTTCTCCGTTTTGTATCGTCCGTCTGAAGTGGGAACCATGTGGCTGTCTGTTGCCTGCCAAAAATTAGATCCACCAAAATTGATAACTCTAATATTAATAGGTATTTCAGTAGCCGAAGACTGGCGCAAAAAGGCCAAACTGACTAACATTAAAACAAAAATGCAGTATATTAACTTTCTCAAACTTAATGTCATAGATAAGTACTGTATAGAGCAATTGCCAAGCCAAAACCATAGAGCCAAAGCGATTTTGCGGCTGTTTAATCAAAATTTATAAGGTATAAGTTTCTGGCACACAGGAGAATCCAATGAAAAATATTTTGATAGCCGCTCTACTTATGTTTGTTTTTCAATCTCAATCTAGGGCAGACCTTAAAGTAAATGACCCCGCCCCTGAGTTCACGGCATCCGCCCAAGATGGGTCTAAGTTTGATCTCCAGAGTCGTAAAGGTAAATGGACCGTCCTCTATTTTTATCCCAAATCCGGGACCCCTGGCTGCACAAAACAAGCTTGTGCGTTCAGAGATAACATTAAGAAAATTCACGATCAAGACGCCGAGGTTTACGGCATCAGTGCTGACTCAGTGGAGGCACAAGCTGCATTTCACAAAGAACATCATCTCGGTTTCACTTTACTGGCTGACCCTGACGACAAAATAATTAACCTCTACGGTTCAAAAATGCCGGTGGTAAAAATGTCTAAGAGATGGACTTTTATCATCGGGCCTGATTTAAAAATCAAAGATTTAATGAAAGACGTGGACCCCGTCTTGGATTCCGCTCGCGTCGCCGCCAATCTCCAAAGGTACCGGGTTACTTTCCCGGCCAAATGATACCTACATTTTTTATTTCCCATGGCGGCGGGCCGTGGCCTTACGTACCACAGATGCGGCTAATGTTTATCAAGTCCGCACAGTGGATGACGGATTTTGCTGAGAATTTAAATGCAAAACCCACGGCCATTTTATCTGTCACCGGTCATTGGGAAGCCAATGAGTTTTCTGTGAGCTCGGCATTAAAACCGCCAATGATCTACGACTATTCCGGGTTTCCGGAAAATACATATAAGGTCAAATATTCTGCTCCAGGATCCCCTCCCATAGCTAAAAAAGTAGTCAGTCTGATTGAATCAGCAGCGGGCATGAAATGTGTGGAAGATTCAAGCCGCGGTTTTGACCACGGAACATTTGTTCCCCTTTCCCTCATGTACCCAAATGAAAACATTCCAGTGATTTCTTTTTCCATCAAAAATACTTACAATCCCGCCGAGCACATTAAAATCGGAGAATCTCTAAAGCCATTGAGAGAAGAGGGCGTTCTTATTATTGGGAGTGGTCTCAGCTACCACAATTTGCGGGAATTTGGTTCTCCAGAAGCTCGGAAGGTTTCACAAACATTTGAATCTTGGCTGACTCAAACTATCGAGAAATCCCCACAAGAACGAAACGACGCTTTAACTCATTGGGAGTCCGCTCCATCGGCCAGAAAAGCCCACCCACAAGAAGATCATCTTTTACCATTAATGGTTGTGGCCGGCGCAGCGGGAAAAGACATGGGAAAAAAGATATTTCAGGACGACGCGATGAACGTCATTATGGCTTCTTATCGATTTGGGTGACCCCCTGCAAATCTCTTCCTAAATCATTGACTCTTAGGGCGATTGCCATGATTATAGCCCATTCAATAATACTAAAGGATGTAGACAAATGAAATCAGTGACAGAGTTTCCCATTGTACTTTTAAATTTGGGCCTTAAGGCAAAAAATGAACTCACCGGTGAGAACAAAACTCCCGAGGAAATTTCTCAAAGCCTTGGAGAGAAATTTAAAATGGAGGGAGACAAGCTGAAACATTTCAATAACGCAGTGGACGTAGCTGGTCAACACACTGAAAATTTAAAACGTGTATTAGTCATTAGCCTCGCTGAAGGTGAATCCGTTCCCAGTAAAGGTGTTAAAGTTGAAGAGCATCATTACGTCCCCGATTTTTTTGCCACTAAAAAAGTGGAACCTGCAAAAAAGGGTGATAAAAAAGATGCCGGTAGAGGCGGAAAAGGCCGTGGCGGAGGACAAAACAAAGGTCCAAAGGAATCTCCATGGGGATTATCTGAAGAACAGAAAATTGAAAAGAAAAAAGCCCAGGCTGCCGCAGCCGTTGCTGCTCGAGCAGGAAAACCAAGTTAATATTCATTAAATGTAGCAAAACGCATTACTGGGGAAAATTATTACTCCCCGGTTTTCACCTCTAGATTCCCATGTTTATTGGGAGTACTTTTGAACACAAGATGTTGAAAGTCATATTTGCCGTCGTCATATTTTTCTCCATAGTCTCAGAGGCCAAAGAGCAAATTCTTTGTCCTACGGTGATTTTTAAGAATAAGGTTCCATTTAAATTCACCGATGATGAATTAAGACTGATTTGCGGCGACAAACAAAATGACTCAATCTCCACACCTTGGGCGAATATTCCCCCATCTCAAGCAAAACTTTATTTGACGGCCACAATACAAACCCATGGATACCATAAAGCCGTTTTTGAAAATCGTGGCGGAATTTTGTATGTAGATTTAGGTCAACCCACCTTCATTTCTAAAATTTTAACTGAAGGCGCACCCGCGCCACTGGATATAAATCGGAAACGAGAAATCAAAGGAGAAAAGCTCACTCCTGCAAAACTCAATGAACTTCAAGATTGGGTCTCCATGGAGCTAAAACACATCGGATATCCATGTCCTCAAGTGGATGTCACAGCTGACTTTCTCACCGGAGAACTTTTAGTCCGCGTGGCGCCGGGTTATCACTCTAAAATTATAGAAGTAGATTCTGACCCTGTAGGTGATCTGCACGCAGGGGTGGTCAGACGTTATGATGCGTTCCACGTAGGTGAGGATTTTGATATTTATGACATCACCCTCACTGAGCGCCGGGCCATGGAGGACGATCTTATTATTGGAAGCCACTTTGATAAGAAATGTTCTGCAGACGGAGTTCGGCTCCATCAGACTATCCAAGCTGGTCTCCCACGATTGTTTAGAATTGGTGTAGGGTTTGATACAGAACAGGGCCCTTCTTTCAGAGTGTCAGCTCATTACAGTCGAATGAATCAAAGAGGCTCCTCCCTTGACAACACCTTAACTACGTCTCTGAGAATTCAGGACTTTCTCTCTAGTTTTAATTGGTATTTTTTAAGAAACCCCTCTCGATTCTATCTTAAGCCAGTAGTTGAAGTTAAAAGAGACAAAGAAGAAAAATATGAATATTTGGAAACGCGGATTAGTTTTCTGCCCTCAGCCTCTTGGGATGATGGCTATAACAGATGGGATATAAGTCTCGGTCCCGCTTATCAAGCAGATCAAACGGTGGTGGGTGTAGGTCCAAAAGATTCTAGAAATATATTTTTAAACCAGAGTTTAATATTCACCAGTCACGCTTACGAATATTTTATTAGTAATCCTCAACGAGGATATAGATTCTCAGTGGAAAGCCTCTCTAGTAACAAAGCCCTTGCCTCTTCAGTGAGTGCGAGCAAAGTGACGTTAATGGCAGAGTCACTTTGGAATGCAGGAAAATTTTCCCCGCCAGTTTTGGTGGTGGGCATTCGGGGCTTGCTTAGCACCACATATACACCCAATGGGAATGGGGACTTACTTGATTTACCGGTGTCCATGAGATCATTTCTTGGAGGTACTAAAGATCTCCGAGGATTTTCTAGACAAGAATTGCCTGACAGTAATCCCGCTGGCTCAATGACAGAAGTTTATGTAGGAAGTGAAGCTCGATTCCCGTCCGTATTACCATGGGGACTTCAACCCTTTGTTTTTTTAGATGGGGGGTTATTGGGCAATCAACCAAACACATTGCAATGGCCACTCTATTGGAATCCAGGTTTGGGATTAAGATGGGCCTCTCCCATCGGAACTTTTCGGGTTGAAGCGGCCCATGGGTTTGTAGACTCTCCATTGGGATCTATCAATGGGGAGAGATCTCATTGGCAATTTTATGTTTCTTACGGAGAAGAGTTTTGAAATTAGCTCGGCGAATAGGAAAATTGTTATTCTGTGCAATCTTACTGTTGACCGCAGTAATCGGGATAGTTGTATGGGCCATAGTCTGGAAGCCTGAGAATATACTCACAGATCAAAACTTCAAAAAAGCTCAGCCCTATCTCACCAAAATGGGTGTAGTCCTAAAATGGGATACAGGAAATATAAGTATTCAATCTCACTCCCTTCTGGAAAAACGAATTAATTTAGAATTCACAAACCTTTGCGTAGATATTTCTTCTGTTGAATTCAAAGGTTGTTTTGAAAAATTAAAGATCGGTGCAACTTTAAATTTTAAATCTGGTAAGCTGCATTTACTTGATGCCGGTCCTATCCAAATACATTCAAAATCAGTTTTACTTAATATCAAGCCTTCCCCTTCTAAACCAAGCAGTAAGCCTGGAATATTTTCTGAAATCATTTCCAAAAATACGAACTTTCATGAAATTGAGATTGCGTTAGAAAAATTTCAATATGTTTCAACGGATAGCCATTACGCTGGGCACCTTGTCATTGGTGACCACGGCACACTGGGTTTAGACAAAGCGTGGTCTATGAGTGGAAATCTCATAGCTGATGACGTAGGAAATCAAACTTCTGTTTCAGGCAAATTCAATCTGAGCGGTTCACATTCCCTTTTTTCAATCCCTGTTAATATGACAGCAGACCTCCATACAAAAGTTGGAAAAGATCTGGATGCCAGAGCCAACATTATTTACAAGTTTGAAAATACTGAGGCCGGCGACTATTTAATTAGACTAAATTTTAAGGATGGCAATAACTTAAACATAGACGGCACACTGAATGGCAAAATCGACACCCAAACCACCACTGGAAATCTCAATGTGGTGTTGGCGACCTCGAATTTAAAAATTCCCATAGGTAAAAAGGGAATATGTAAATATCACGTTGGATTTAAAGGACTCATCGATTTAGATTGTCCGTTTGAAGTCATTCCTCAAACACCGCTGATGCCCGGATTAAATCTTGAAAAGGATTTTTCACAAATACATTTTATTACAAACGCACATTTAACATCTGAAAGAGGATTTGACGGAGATGGACCATGGGACGGAAACGTAGCTCTTAAGATTAGCACCGAGGGTAATCCGTCTGTCAAAATTAACGGCGAGCTCAAATCTATAATCACAAAATCACCTTTGAGCGCCGACGTACTAAAAAATTTGAATGCCAAAGCGTCTACTAAGTTATTGATTTCTGATTTTGGGACACTAGTGAAAAGATTAGATAAAACGTCTTATGCTATTCCTGCCCCATTCAATGTTCTTCAAGGACAAGTTCAATGTGATTTAAAAGAGGATTTTGTAGTATCAGATTTAACAATCCCCTTTACCTGCAAAACCCATTTGGATTCACCCCCGACTGCAGCATCTGAGGTGATTAACCTAGGCGTAGAGGGCAAATTTGGGTTAGCGAAGAAAGCCGATGGTTATAAACCAACCCTAGAATTAAAAGTACTTATAGAAAACATGCAAATGGCCCTCCCGCGATTTGGGTTGAAGGGTCCACCGCCGTTATTTCCAGATTCCCGTTTTAAAAGGACCCTGTTTGTTCCAAAAGTTCACAGCGCTTCTCCACTGGTATACAAAATTAATATCGATACTGTGAAGGGTCAACCCATCAGACTACTTTCAAATTTAGCTAAATCTCCAATCCCTGTGGAAGTAAATCTTGCCATCACTTCAGAAGGACCTGCAGCATCTCAAATCGCAGGCTGGGTCCACATAAAAGAATTTCCAGCACAATTGTTCAGAAGAGACGCCCGCTTGAAATA
>JBBQPV010000094.1:0-7001 GCA_038216925.1 Bdellovibrionia bacterium | reverse complement strand
CTTGCGTCAAATGAGAATCCCTTAGGTCCCTCGCCAAAGGCCATGGAGGCTATTCTTAAGTCAGTTTCAAAACTTCACCTCTATCCCGATGGAAATGCGTTTCAATTAAGAAAAAAGGCCGCTACCCATTTTAACTTTGATGAAAGTTGGATGCTGTTTGGAAATGGAAGTGATGAAATAGTAGACTTTCTGGTGAAAGTTTATTGTGAGGCCGGAGATAAAATACTCACCAGCCACCGGGCCTTTGATACCTATAGGCTTTCTGCTCAAGCTAGTCGCTGTGAAGCGACTCTGGTTCCCATGACCCAAGATCTCAAATTTGATTTAGATGCCATGAGACAAGCATGGACTCCAAAACATAAACTCATTTTTATCACCAATCCCAATAACCCCACAGGCACCTACGTGGGTAAAGAGGACTTAGATCATTTCCTGAGTTATTTTTCTACAGTAGAGGATGTCCTCATTATAATAGATGAGGCTTATTTTGAATTTGTGAGAGCGACTGATTATCCCAATGCCCATGACTACGTGAGAAAATACAACAATGTTGTAGGGCTAAGAACAATGAGTAAAGTTTATGGTTTAGCGGGACTCAGATTAGGAATGATGTTTGCTCGGCCAGAAGTTGTGAATTTTGTAAATCGTGTCAGAAAACCATTTAATGTTAATAGCCTTATGCAAGCCGCCGCTTGTGCCGCACTCGATGATCAAGACTTTGTAAAGAAAACCTGCGAGCTCACGTGGAAAGGTTTGGATTATTTTTACAGGGAATTGAAAAATTTAAATCTAGAGTATTTTCCAAGTCAGGGAAATTTTGTGCTTTTTAATACCGCATGTGACTCCCACGGTGTGTATGAAAAACTCTTGTCTAAAGGCGTGATTTTACGGCCGGTTAAAAACTATGGATTGCCCACACATTTAAGAATGTCCGTTGGACTTGAAAATGAAAATCAAAAAGCCATTGAGTGCCTCAAAGAAGTTTTAAATTGATGCCTAAAAAAGTGACGGTGGTTACAATAGATGGACCTGCCGGCGGTGGAAAATCCACGGTCAGCGCCAGACTTGCGCAAAAACTGAATTTTCAGTTTCTGACAACCGGAGCATTTTATCGAGGCCTTGCGCTCATGAGCATCAAGTACAAAACAGAAAATCCCGCGGATCTTGTCAAATTTGCCACCAGCCCACACTTTGTGGTGGATGCCAGCGTCCAAGGCACTACGGTCTTCATAGATGGGGATGATGTGACAGAGCGGCTCCATGATGAAAAAACCGCCCAGGTTGCAAGCCGCATATCTGCCATTGCAGAAGTGCGAGAGGCTCTACTTGTACCCCAAAGAAAATTTGTTAAGCCTCCTGGTCTTGTGGCAGAGGGAAGGGACTGCGGAACAGTTGTATTTCCCGAGGCCCAGATAAAAATTTTTCTCACTGCAAGTTTAGATGCAAGAGCACAGCGTAGACATACCGTAGAAGCCAAAGAAAGCTTAGCATCCCGTGATCATGCTGACTCCAGCCGCAAAGCCGCCCCCATGGTGGCTGCCAAAGATGCAGTGATTATAGACACTTCCACCATGTCCATTGAGGAAGTGGTTGAACAAATTGAATTGGCAGTTAGACAGAAACTATAATATATTAAGGTCATGAAGATCCTCATTGCAGAAACTGCCGGTGTTTGTTTTGGTGTGGAGCGCGCCCTTAATCTAAGTGAGAAAGCTCTAAGCACAATCACCGGTCCTATTAATTCATTGGGACCCCTCATTCATAATCCACAGACTGTTGAAGACCTATCCAGCCGAGGACTTAAGGTTGCCGGGGATTTAGCTGAAATTAAAGAGGGTACGGTGGTGTTCAGAAGTCACGGCGTCACTGTTGGAGTGCAGAACAAAGCTAAAGAATTGGGCCTTAATGTAGTAGATGCCACATGCCCTCTAGTAAAAGTGCCACAGAATTTTGCCCGTAAGCTTTCCCAAAATGGTTATTTTGTGGTGATAGTGGGAGATGCAAAACATCCTGAAATTTTGGGTGTGCAAAGTCATGTGGAAAACGGGGAGTTTGCGGTCATCAAAGATGAGTCTGAAGTTGCTAGTTTACCTTTAAAACAAAAAGTAGGAATTATTTGTCAGACCACTTTAAAAAAATCCACATTGGATGCGGTGATTGCTAAATGCCAAGAAAGATTTTCCGAAGTTAAAATTCATAACACAATTTGTAGCGCCACTAAAGACAGGCAAGAAGCCGCCTATGAATTATCTGGGCAAGTAGACTGCGTGGTGGTGATTGGTGGACGGAACTCTTCCAATACACAAAAACTTTATGACATTTGCGAGAAAACTGCCGGTAAAGCTTACCTTGTGGAAACGGAAGAGGAACTTAAACCCGAGTGGTTTACCGGTCTAAATTCCGTGGGGATCACCGCTGGGGCCAGTACACCCCATAAACTCATTGAAAAAGTCCGCGATACCATTGATCATATGACCAATTAATTACCGTTTTTTATTTTAGCTTGATTAACCAAGTCGAAAGGGCCACGGCCAAAGAAACAGAGGTGACAACAATCACCCCAAGCTTAGTTACAATCTTATATTCTTGATTAGTGAACTGGTGAGCGACTTCCTGTCTGAAGCTATTGATATCATTTTTGACCGCAGTTCTTAGACTTTGCATATCGTTCTGCACACCCGTTCTTAGGACCTGCATGTCATTTTTAATATCCGACCTCAGGATTTGCATGTCGTTCTGCATATCTGATCTCAAGTTTTGCACGTCAATTTGTACAGTTTTGATGTCCGACTTTAAGACGTTAACATCTTCCTTAGTTGCCAATTCACCCTCTATTACATCAATGACTATTTGAAGTTGGGCCTCGGCTTGCTCCCTCGGAAAACCCACTTCTTCTAATTTCTTAATATACTTTAAAGCATTGAACATTTCCAGAACCTCCTGATTGGAATGATTGCAACGTCCAAGCTATCGCATAATCCAGGCTTACCTGACCTGGGCGTCCGCCATAACTATTTGCCCCAGCCATCGGACCAGAGATTCGGACTAGTAATTGGCCCGTCTACGATTTATTTGACTTTGCCACCCTATAAAAGCTATAAAAAACCCTCTGCAAGCAAGTACACGCCACCGGCAATAATGCCGCCGCAACCCCTTGTTTGTGCCGAAAAGTAGGTCTAATTTGATGCCATCCGAAAAAAGTTCCCCCAAATCAGTAAAAGTTCCCAAAGCAGCTTCCGCCCGAGCAGCACTTCTTGCTCAACTCGAAGCAGAAGAGCAAAAAGAATCCTCAAAAAAAGAAGGCGGAGATTCCTTTGCTGCGCTCTTTGAAGCAAGCGTTAAAGAACGAGATTTTAATGTAGGTGATGTTGTTACTGGTCGAATATTGGAAGTAAACAATGATTATGTACTCGTAGACATAAACTATAAATCAGAAGGACTTATTCCATCTTCTGAATTTCAAACTGCAACTGGTCTTGCTCCAATTAAACCTGGTGATGAAGTTCAAGTTTACATAGACAAAGTTGAAAATGAAAACGGTATGGTTGTTTTGTCAAAAGACAAAGCAGATATGCTTAAGGCTTGGAATGATATTTCTAAAGCTTGTGAAAATGAAGAGCTGGTTGAGGGAACTGTCATAGCTAAAGTCAAAGGTGGACTGAGCGTAGATATTGGTGTGAAAGCATTCTTACCTGGATCACAAATTGATCTCAGACCTGTTCGCAACTTAGACACCTACATTGGTAAAAAACTAAAATTTAAAGTTATCAAATTTAATAAAAAACGCGGAAACATTGTTTTATCCCGTCGAGCGTTATTAGAAAAAGAACGTGAGCATCTGAAGCATCAAACTTTGGAAACAATCCGTGAAGGACAAATTGTAGATGGTATTGTGAAAAACATAACTGACTACGGCGTATTTATTGATCTTGGCGGTATGGATGGACTTCTTCACATCACAGACATGAGCTGGGGCCGCGTGAAGCATCCTTCTCAAATCCTCGGAATTGGCGATGAAATCAAAGTTAAAGTTCTCAAATACGATCAAGAAAAAGAGCGGGTGAGCTTGGGTCTCAAACAACTTCAGGCAGATCCTTGGGAAAATGTGAAAGAGAAATACCAAGTTGGTCAAAAACTCTCCGGTAAAGTGGTGAGTCTTGCCGATTACGGTGCGTTCATTGAACTCGCCGAAGGAATTGAAGGCTTAATCCACGTCAGTGAAATGTCTTGGACACAAAGAGTGAAGCACCCCTCAAAAGTAGTTTCCGTTGATGACACAGTAAATGTTGTTGTTCTTGATATCGACACTGCTAACCGCAGAATCAGCTTAGGTATGAAACAGCTAGAAGAAAATCCTTGGGTTGCATTGAAAGAAAAATATGCTCCCGGCACTGTCATTGAAGGGCAAATTAAATCCATTACAGATTTTGGAATTTTCATTGGAATTGAAGAGGGGATAGACGGCCTTATTCACATCAGCGATTTTTCTTGGACCAAGAGAGTTAATCATCCTTCAGAGATGTTCAAAAAAGGGGACACTGTTAAAGCTGTTGTCCTGGCCGTTGACATGGAAAATGAGAGATTCAGCTTAGGCGTGAAACAACTTGAGAAAGACCCATGGTCAGATGCTTTAGACAAATACACCGTTGGTTCTCAGCATGAAGTCAAAGTGACTAAGATTGCTGACTTTGGTGTGTTTGTGGAACTGGAACCTGACATTGAAGGTTTAATCCATATCAGTGAGTTATCCATGGACCGCGTAGAAAAAATTGAAGACGTGGTTAAAGTGGGATCTCAGTTGAGAGCGGAAGTAATTAGCTTAGACAGAGAAGCTCGTAAGATTGGTCTAAGTGCAAAGAGTGTGGCTTTCAAAGGCGACCGTGAAGATGCAGCAAATTATGGAAAATCAACGGCCAAAACCAGCTTTGGTGATGTGTTCGGTGATGCTCTTAAATTGAAGAAAGACGAATGAAGAAAAACCCAGTTCTAGTGGTGTTAGCGGTGTTGGGAGCTCTGACAGTTCTTGCCTTTGTGGCGGGACTGGGAGCTCTGTACACAGCTTTTGGAGACCGCGCACCTAGTGTGAGCGCTAATACAGTGGCGGTTCTAGAGGTGAAAGGCGTCATCATTGATTCTCGCCCTTTTATTAAAACCCTTCAGAAATACCGTGAAAGTAAAGACATCAAGGCCATTGTCATCAGATTAGATTCACCGGGCGGAGTGGTTGGTCCCAGTCAAGAAATGTATGACGAAGTTCTGCGGACGCGGCAATTGGGAAAACCAGTTGTGGCAAGCTTTGGAAGTTTGGCTGCCAGTGGCGCGTACTACATAGCGGCGGGGTGCGACCGCATCATCACCAACCCAGGGACTATTACCGGGAGCATTGGTGTGATCATGGAATTTGCAGATTTGAGCCGCCTTTATGATTGGGCCAAAGTGAGACGTTACGTCATCAAGAGTGGTGAGTTTAAAGATGCTGGGAGTGAATTCAGACCCATGACTCCAAGCGAACGTTCTGTGATGCAGGAAATGGTAGACAATGTTTTTGGCCAATTTAAAAAAGCTGTGGCCACCGGTCGAAAATTAAAAATTGATGTGGTTTCAAAACTTGCTGATGGACGAATTTACAGTGGCGAGCAAGCAGTGAAGAATGGTCTTGCTGATCAAATTGGCGGTCTTGAGGCAGCGGTGGAAGTAGCGGCAAAGTTAGGCGGCATCAAAGGAAAGCCTGAGATGTATTTTCCAAATCCCAAGAAAAAGCACATTTGGGATATGTTCACTGAACAAAATGAAGACGATATTTTGACTCGCGCATTAGGTTTAAATTTAACAGGCCGTCCTCTATATTTAATGCCATCGGCTCGCTTCTAGAGTGAAACTCCGAGATGTGTTATTTACCCCTTGGAGATCAAGTTATATTAAAAGAGGCAAAGACCAATTGAAGGCAGCGTGCGTTTTTTGTGAAGCGGTAAATTCAGGAGCAGGATTAGAATCCCTCGTTCTTCATAAAGGAAAAACGGCGTCGGTGATTCTCAATAAATATCCTTATAACAATGGCCATACCATGATTATTCCCAATGCTCATTTGCAAGAGCTCACAGACCTTTCTCCAGACGCCTTCACCGAGGTTCATGAACTTTTAAAAAGATCCTATGAGGTGTTAAAAAAAGTTTATCAACCCGGCGGGCTTAATATTGGGATGAATATTGGGAAAACTGGAGGTGCGGGTATTGCCGATCATCTCCATTACCATATTGTCCCAAGGTGGGAAGGGGATTCCAATTTCATGCCCATTATTGCCGGAACTAAAATTGTCAGTGAAGCGTTAGAAGATACTTTTAATAAACTTATTCCACATTTTAAAATATGAAAAATCCAGATATAGAATTTGATCATGTTGGAATTGCAGTGGCAGGTTTAGACACCGCCTATCCTTTTTGGAATGCTTTGGGTTGGGATAAAGATGAAAATCCTGAAACCGTTAAGTCTCAAAAGGTAAAAGTGGGAATGTTGCCATTAAAGAACCAAGGTAACGTAGAATTACTTGAACCCACCTCCGATGAAAGTCCCATAAAAAAATTCTTAGAAAAACGAGGACCCGGCCTCCATCATATTTGTTTTAGGGTGAAAAACATTGACCAGCTTTTGAGTAAGTTAAAGGATCAAGGGGTGAAACTCATCAATGAAACTCCTGTCTCAGGTGCACATAACTGTAGAGTGGCTTTTGTTCATCCATCTTCAACTGGTGGAGTGCTGGTTGAATTGAGTGAGAAACAAATATGAGTTATCAGCAGCGCCCACCATCAGTGATGCAAATGATGCCCCTGACAAAAGTAGTAAAAATCCTCGTTATCATTAACGTTGTCATTTGGTTTTTTGGGAACGTGATTATAGAGCAATACTTTTTGACTGAACCTAAGATTACACTTTGGTTTGCCCTTACGCCCTTTGCTTTTATCAAAGACTTTTATGTTTGGCAGCCCCTTACTTATTTGTTTCTC
>JBBQPV010000093.1:0-7029 GCA_038216925.1 Bdellovibrionia bacterium | reverse complement strand
GAACACTTAAGCCTCTACGCCGTATCAGCTGGCGGAGAGGAAGTGCTTAATATAAACGGAAAAAAGAAGTTGATTCCAGCGTCTATCACAAAACTCCTCACCACTGCAGCTGTGATGGATACATTTAAGCCAGACCATCAGTTTAAAACTGAACTTCTCACAGACACAAAAGGAAACCTTTATTTGAAAGGGTACGGAGACCCGGCCTTTGTTTCAGAAAAAATGTGGATGCTTGTTAATGATTTTTTACGGGCGCGGATTAAAAAATTTGAAGGTAACATTATCTGTGATGAAAGTTATTTTGATGATGAAAGATTTGACGAGGGCCGAGAGTCGGAAAGAAATGACCGTGCCTATGATGCACCGGTGTCTGCGTTATCATTTAATTGGAATAGCACTACCATTTTTGTCAGGCCCGGGGACGTTAAAGGAGAAAAAGCTAATGTTTGGAGTGACCCGGAAAACGATTATATTATTTTGAAAAATAAAACTGTGACGGCCGCTCATGGCACCGATCTTTCCGCGGAAAGAAGCTTTGAAAATGGACATGACGTTTTAACAGTCACCGGTAAAATAGCTATGGGAAGTCCAGAGAAACACATTTACAAAAACATAACTGAACCCGCTTTGTATGCGGGTTATAACCTTAAAGCATTTCTACATCAGCGTGGGGTAGAGGTAACTGGAAAAGTGGTGAAGGGTGAAACTCCCGCTTCAGCCAAGGTGGTAGCTGAGAGTCAAAGTGATAGACTTTATCAAATAGCAACAAGCATGAATAAGTTTTCAAATAATTTTGTGGCGGAAATGCTGGCTAAAGGAATGGCAGCAGAACAAACGGGAAAACAGGGGAAGATGGCCGCGGCCATAGAAAAAATTCGAGATTTTCTCAAAGGTAATTCGTCCATGACAGATAAAGATTTTACTTTAGTTAACGTGTCTGGTTTTACGCGGCAGAATCGATTTTCCGCGGCTCAATTTGTTGATATTTTAAGCTGGGTAAAAAATAATTTCTCTATTGCTCCGGAATTTATTCATAGTCTTCCGGTGGCCGGAGTGGACGGCACGCTAGAAAAACGGTTTCATGGGCTTCCTGGAGAAAGAAACGTGAGGGCAAAGACTGGCTTACTAAATGGGGTTGTGGCTCTTTCGGGATTTGCTAGCCGCGGTAAGGGAGGTCTCACTATTTTTGCATTTATATTTAACGGAACAGAAAATGAAGCCCATGTGAGAGAAACTTTTGATCAACTTGCCTCGCAACTTGTAAAATGAAATATGCACTCTATTTCCTCATCCTCATCATGCCCTTGGTTCTCATCGCAGATGATGACGTCATTGATGAGCAATTTGTAGACTTAGATGTACAAAAGCAAATCGCAAGTTTAGAGATGCGCAAAACAGGAGTCTATTGGGCCAAACCAGATTTTTCAAATCAGACAGAAGCCCTTGGATGGTCTCCTCAAGCCTTTGACGTTCCGCCGGGTTTTCAAGATAGGGTTAGCTTCTGGATAGATATTTACACCAAGTACACAACCCACCAAGTGCTTCTCCACGATGCTAGATACATGGATATTGTTTATAAGGTTCTAGATTTTGCCGACATTGAAAGCAATCTCCAACTTAATGCGTTTGAAAAGGAAAGGGCAAAGAAGAAGAGAATTAAAGATGAAAAGAATTTAATAAAGGACCAACTGCAAAGGCTAAAAAAGGCGGAGAATAACCCGTTGACTCTGACACCAGAAGACAGGGCAGTTTATGAAAAGTTTAAGTTCATCCCCGATAAAAATAAGTTTGGCGAGGCGCAAAGTAGACACCGCTTGAGAATGCAATTGGGACAGAAAGACAGATTTATTTTAGGAATATATTTCTCTGGAAGATACATTCGGGAAATGGAGAAAATATTCAGAGAAGAAAAAATGCCCATAGAATTAACTCGGCTCCCTTTTGTTGAAAGCACTTTTAATCTTTATGCTATGTCTAGGGTTGGGGCTAGCGGCATTTGGCAATTTATGCGTTCTACCGGAAAACTATTTATGAAAATTGATCCGGTTAAAGACACCCGGAATGACCCCTTAGAAGCAACCAAGGCCGCAGCAAAGCTATTGAGACTAAACTATAAAATTTTAAAAAGTTGGCCTTTAGCCCTCACAGCTTACAATCATGGTGCACAGGGTGTAGGGTCCGTGGTTAAAAAAATGAAATCTGAGGACATCAATGAAATCGTTTGGAACACGACGAGGAGAAAATTCGGGTTTGCTAGTGAAAATTTTTATGCTGAATTTCTTGCCGCCCTTCACGTAGAATCTCATGCTCAGAAATATTTTGGAAAGATTGATGTGAGTATCCCAATATTGCACGAGGATTTTCCGCTCCCACGTCCATGTTATTTTGGGGAGATAGCACAGCTAGGTGAAAATATTATTAAAAAAGAGCCCGGTAAGGAAGCCTTTGATATGCTGCGACTTTACAATCCTTATTTTACTAGACCAGTCATCGCCAACATAAAAAAAATTCCGGAGGGCTATAACTTGCGTGTACCTGTAGGCATGGCTACAGCATTTAGAGAAGTTCTCTCCAAGGTAGAGAGTTTCAAGCCCAAAGCTGAATTGTCTAATGGCATCTATAAAGTTTCACCCGGTGACACGCTCTCAAGTATCTCTCAAGAATTTGGGATTTCCATTTCTTCAATATTAGAGGCCAACGGTTTAAAAAAATTAGGTTTGATTCATCCGGGACAAAAGTTAGCCATTCCCGAATCCAAGAAGCAGTGATACGATTTATAAATGCGAACTGTGGTTTTAGTTGTTTTATTTTTGAATTTTTCAGCTTGGGGAGCCTCTCCGCCGGTTTCCGAGTCCGCTAGAAAAGAAACCAAATCAGACCCTTCAGTAGTCACCGATGACATTGACAGAATGAAACAAGAAGTCATAAATAAAAAAAGTCAGGTGTTACTTTTTAAACAACTTTTAAGAAGTGAGGGTATTGAATCCAATTTTCCAATTGTAAACATTCAGCATGTAAATCAAATGGGCACACGATACAAAATTTATTCCCTTACTTACACCATAGACAAAGATCGAGTTTATACTTTTAGGTCCGAAGACAATTTAATTCACCAAGACTTAGGACGAGAAACTTCAGTATTTAAGGGACCTCTGGTTCCCGGACTCCATGACTTAATGGTGGAAGTTGTGTATCAAGGCAATGACACTGGGGTTTTTAGTTATATCAATGATTATAAAATTCCCTCCCAGTTGAAGAAAGTTTTCAAAGTAGAAAAAGGTCGCGGGATGGAAGTCCAGGTCATAGGCTATGAAAAGGGCTGGGCTCTCACAGATTTTAAAGATCGACCGGATTTAAAAGTCAAATTCTATAGCTCTCGGGGCGCAAAAGAATTAAAATAAATAAGAATATAGAAGACTTACTCGACAAGGAGGTTGGGTGTCTTTACGTGATGTAATTTCTGTTTCTATTATGGGAATATTTTTTGCTGCGGGTGCATCCGCATCTTCTGCCATTCAATTTCAAAATGGCATTGAGGCTGCTTTGGGCACTGGGGATTACTTTGGCGCCTACCGAACTTCTTTAGCTTTTGAAGACGCGCTGCCCGTAGATTTTCAAAAGTTAGGAATCGCCAATTATTTTAAAAGCCTATTTATTGTTGGGTCGCATTCTGAAATTAAAACCCAATGTGACTTCTATGCCGGTAAATCCTCTATTGCCAATTATGCTTGTGGACTTCACTTTGTTGAGAAAAAAGATGTTGACCAAGGATTAAGTTATCTCGAAGCCATCGACAAAAAATCAGGATTTTATTGGCCATCACAAATTATTATTTCATCAGCACTTCTTATTAAGAATAATCCGGAACTTGCACTTCTAAGATTAAGAACAGAAGAATTAGGTAAGTACAAGGCCCGCCAACTTGACCAGCTCTTTTACCTGACAAGATCTCGGACCCTGTTAGCTTTGGGCCGATACGATGAGTCCATTGAATTTTCCCAGTCAATAGACTCGTACTCGCCATACTACGTGGAAGCTTTGGAGCAAACGGCTTGGGCGTTTTTTAAAATTCGGAAATTTGAATCCGCGCAAATTTTATTGGATGTTTTGATTTCAAGTTTTGAGAGTCCAAAGAAGACGTCAAGTGACCTTAACATTTCATCTACCCTTTACTACCGCTCGCGGTATTTAAAAGCCTATCTTGCTCTTTTAGAGCAGAGACCCGAGGGCGCGTCCAACGAGTTTAGCCAGCTGAAAGGGGACTATGACAAATTTTTGAAGCAAGGCTTTTCCGAATTTAACCTTACTGCTTTGACTTCTAATTTTTCTTCTTCAAATGGGCTTGCTGATATGAAGTCACTTCCACCCCTAGTGGAAAACCAGACAAATTATATGGCGGACTGGTTAGGCGCTGAAATTTCACTGGACTTCCAGTCGGACGCCCGTTTTCAAGTTGCGGTAAATAAGGAAATTAATCGGATGAAAAAACTTAATAGCAAAGAGAGCACTGGCTATCTAGCTGGTTTACTCAATTTGAAAATGAAATCATATAAGAATTTTGAAATGAGAGACTCCAAATCGATAATTAAACTTCAAAGAGCTATGGAGACTCTAAGTCTTAAGGCTGAATTGGGTCGGTTGGATGTTTTTTGGTTAAATCGGGCTCAGGGGGCTAGAACTCTTGACGAAGTAATTGAAAGCTATAAACAAAGCACCAGATCCGTGGAAAGTTATACCGACCTATGACTTTAACCCGCTTATTCACAGGCATTTTTCTTTTCACGAGTCTCAGTGGGTTCAGTGGCCAAGCCCACGGCGATGTTGCCAAACCTAATTTAAAAGACGGGTTAAGTTTAACTTCAGTGGAATATTTTTGGAAAGAAGCCTTAGAAATCTATATTACTGAATCTGAGGATTATTCTGAGACTCTTACGTCAACTGAAGAAGAGCTTAAATTCTGGCGCTTAAGGGTTCTACAAGATAAATTTGAAGTGAAGATTAGCGAATTAGAGGGCGTACTTTCAAAAAGTAATCAAGACGAACTAAATCAGTTAGAAAAATTTGTTAAAATTCGGGGCCTTGATGGTCTGGATGATTCTTTAATGATGAGACTTGCGCAACTTCATTACGACCGCGCCGGTTTTGACTTCACAATTAAAATGAAAAAACTTAAAGAAAGTAAAACACCATCAAATGTTCTACCCATTCCAGATTATGGTAAGACCGTCTCCTATACTTCAGAAATTATTAAGCGATTTCCCCGAAGCACGCTCCTGGATCATGCTTTTTATCTCCTGGGATATTGCCTGTTTGATGAGGGTAAAGAGGAGGAAGCATCCAAGGTTTATGAAGAAATGCTGAGACTATTTCCCCATAACCCCCTAGCGTTTGAGGCCCGTTGGAGAATGGCCGAGCATTTTTTTGATCTCGGTAAATTTGATTTAGCCAGAGCGAACTATCTGCCGCTGGTGGAAACTGAAAATCAGTTTAAATACAAGGCCATGTATAAAATGGGCGCCAGTGACTATGCATCTGAAAAATTTGACTCAGCCTTTAAAATATTCTTCAAATTATACAAAGACTCTGAAGCAAAGTTAGGTTCTCGGGACCCTGAAGCAGAAACCATGTATAGCGAATCTGTAAATTACATGGCTTTTTTGAAAACTAAAAATGCAAAAATGGACCTTTCTGAATTTGATGATTCCGTAGTGACAAAAAGAATGGCTGAAGTTTACAGAAGAGCCCAAGACGAGGAACGCGCGCGGGCATCGGAGATGGAGTTTGTGCGGCTCCATCCACTATCCAAATGGTCTCCGAGATTTTTAAATCAGGCTACGGACAGTTATGAGTATGAAAATAAGTACGTAGAAGCTCAAAACGTAAGATCTCAATTTTTAACTTTGTATTCAACTCAGTCAGAATTTTGGAAAGTACACGCGGCTGACGTTTCTACAATGGTTGAAGTGGAGGATCTTTATGAATCAATTTTACTTTCTAGTGCGGATTATCACGCTGACTTGGCAAGAAGAAAAAAGAAAGCTGACGATTACCGTTTAGCTATCCAGTATTACTTAAAATTTATCGATGATTATCCGTCCAGCCCATTAAGAAACCAGGCCAAATACGAGATGGCTGAATTACAGTATTTTTCCGGCAAATATAACGATGCCGGAGCCACCTATATGGACATGACATTGGATACTGAAAACGACGAATTTAGACAGGAAGCAGCGTATGGATATTTTTTATCGGAAGTTAAACGGATTGGTTATGATTTACAAAATTCGAAGGATTTGCGGCCGGACTTTGATCAAGACGGAAACTTAAAGCCGGAAAGTGAATTGTCTCCCGTAGAGAACGGATTCTCCCTTGCCGCGGATTTTTACATAAGAAATGTGCCCAGTGGGTCTCGCCGTCAAAGAGTTCTGTATAAAAAGGCGGAGTTATATTTCAAGCACAATGGGTTTAAAAAATCGCGGGAACTCTTAAATGTGATTTTTAAAGAGAGAGAATTATCTTCAATTGCCACAAAGGCTTTAAATCTGATATCGGAAACTTATAATTTAGAAAATAATTGGGCAAAGGTTTTGGAAACTAAGAAGAGGGCTGTGGAATTTAGCCGTCGGCAGAACTTAGATTCCGTTGATAGTGAAATGCTGTTCAAAGCAAAGTCTCCCGTACTTCTGAATGCATGGAGACTTGAGAAAAAAGGTGATGCTGCTGAGGCTGCGGAACAATATGAATATTACAGCATCAGTTATTCGAGGGCCAGCGAGGCACCATTTAGTTTATTGAGAGCTGGAATATTGTACCGTGAGACCGGACAAATTAAGGATTCTAATCGAGTCTTAAGCAGAATGACTAAAGAATACAAAGAAAGTGATTTAATTCCATACGGTGAATTTCTTCTCTCTTCCAATTTGGAATCACTCCTTAATTTTGAAAAAGCTGCTCAAGGTTACGAGGTCATTTCTAAAAAATATTCCAAAAAGCCAATCGCTCTGCAGGCAGACCTGAGTGCAGCTTATT
>JBBQPV010000092.1:0-7030 GCA_038216925.1 Bdellovibrionia bacterium | reverse complement strand
GAGTGACATCATCAAGCTGAGTCATCGCCTTAGCAATTTCATTCATGCCTTGAGATTGCTCTTTTGATGCCATGGAAATTTCAGAGATTCGATCATTCACTTCGTTGACATTTCGTACCACTTCTTCCAGCACGTTGCCGCATCGTTTAGCAATCGTAATTCCAGATTCAACTTTTGATTTGGCATCAGCAACTAGGTTTTCAACAATATTCTTTGTTTCCCCAACAATCTCGTTCACGGTTTTTACGCTGGTGTTGAGCATCTCTGCTATTTCTTTAGAAGCATTTCCGCTCATCTGTGCCAAGTTTCCAATCTCTTCCGCAACTACTGCAAATCCTTTTCCGTGTTCGCCCGCCCTAGCCGCTTCTACTGACGCATTAAATGAAAGTAGTTTGGTTTGAAATACGATGTCATTAATAACTCTAGTTTTATTAGATATTTCAGATATGACTGTGACTATTTCATTGATGCGCTCGTTACTTTGAAATATTTGAGACATGATATTTGTATTACTGGTATTTATATCATCAATAGCGACCACCATTGCGTCCACGGCTTGCTTTCCTTCTGTGGCTACTTTGTGACTAGCTTTTGCGACTTCCGATGACTTTTGGGCATTATCAACACTTGTTCTGACCGTTGCGCTAAGTTCTGTTAACGTTGATACGGTCTCTTGAATGGCCGAGGCCTGTTCAGTTGATGCAGATGAAACATATTGGGAAGCATCCACAAGTTTTAAGCTAGACTCCGCAATAGTATCAATGGCGGCTCTCAATTCTCCCAGTGTACTTCGGATACTATAGGAACCAAAGTTATCAGACATATAGGACATAAGAAATCCCAGTAACAACGTTCCCACAACAAAAAGTCCAATATGTTTGTAAAGTAAATCAGAATGTGACTTCATGCGATCCGCTAACAGGTTTTCCAGTTCTGATCCAGTGGCTGTCAGCAGTGCTTGATTTTGTCCCACAACATTCTGCCAAAGCTCAAACATCCGCGCGGCCGTCACTCCTAAAGTTCCAGTCTGTGAAAACGTAATAACTGGACTGATAAAAGAATCAACTGCAGTCTTATGTTTTGCCAGAACATCTAAAAGATCTGTATTTTTATTTAAAAGGTGAATATCAGAGTACGCCTGAATGTTACTATTAAGTTGCACTAGGCCTATTTCTTTGAGCCTCGTCACACGACTTTCCAATTGAGTTTTAATGTCTTTATTGAAACCTTTTAAGTTCGTCGCACGCATGATGTCTTCACCTATTCTCATCACCTCATCCTCCAACTGTGGGAGCGAGTTGCCGACGGCGTCTACAAGATTTGAACTATCAATATTATTGTCAAAACTGAGTCCAGAGTTTTCGTGAAGATGAATGGATACAGTTTTTAAAGCCATAATCAACTTGAGATGTTTGCTATTAGAAGTTGGTCCGCTCCAAGCTTCTCTTTGAGATTTTATTTCTTCCCAATCCCTCTTTAAATTAATGAATCTAAAATATTCACGATGCTTAGTAGATAGACCCTCATCATTAAATTTAAAGGTGTTACCGAACTTATTTTCTGCGGTCTCGTATTCCGTAAACGCCTTATCAATTTTAATCTCTACGCCTTTAATTGCCGCCGAAGTCAAACCCCCATCTATATAAGAGCTCACTTCTACTAGACTTCTGTGCCAAGATACGCCTTGGATGAGACTTTGAAGCGTGACCTCAAAGGACACCGCAGAATTTTCATTTTGTGCACGCTTCATTTCAAAAGTTTCAGACTTATAGAAAAACCAAAATGCGATTGAGGCACACACGATGAATGTAATGTTTTGGAGAAATATTTGTTTAACTACTGCCAATTTGTGCATTCTCTTTCCTTTTTTATGAAGCTTTAGTTGTTACAGTCTGACTGATTGCTTCCATGTCCTGGACATCCAATGCCTTGGCAATTTCCAAAATTAGTATTAATTTGGAATCTTTACGGGCTACTCCGGTCAAATAGTCGCTATTCTTCGCATCGAGAAGTTCAGGTGGAGCACTCACTTCAGATCCTTCTAAGCTTAAAACTTTATTTACTGAATCCACCACTACTCCCAAAAATATGGGATTTAGATCCACTATAATAACTGCTGTCTCTTCTGTACGTTCACTTTTTGGCATTCCCAGTTTCAATCTCAAGTCTATGACGGAAATCACTTGCCCCCGCAGATTCATCATTCCTAAAAAGTGCGTTGGAGTAAAAGGCACCGGCGTTGTCTCTGGAACCGCAATGACCTCTTTTACTTTCAACAGTGGAATTGCATATTCCTCTACGCCTAGGGAAAATGATAAATAGCGCTGGGCCGATTCTTTTGTAGCCATTAAGCCACTCCTTTAATTGGTGAACGATTAAATACTGTTTCTACAAGTTCATTTAAATCTAAAATCATAGCTGGTCTGCCGTTACCAAGAATGGCGCTTCCCACAAGACCTCCGTGAGAATGGATTTCTTGGCCCAATTGCTTAATGACAACTTGTTGTTGTCTGATAATTGAATCTACCAATACTGCAAATCCCGATTTGCGATTTTTTACGATGAGGGCAATACTGTCCTGGCTACTTTTCTTAGGTCCATTTTGTCTGAGTATTTCTGACAGGCGATACATAGGCAAGGTTTCCCCGCGCAAATTGAGCACGTCACCTTGTCCAGTAATGGAATTAATATCTTTTGCAACTGGACGTAAGGTTTCATTTACATGGTTAAGAGGTATGACAAAAGTTGCATCCCCTACTGCCACAATCAATGCTTCAATTATGGCCAGTGTCAGTGGGAAAAACAATCGGAACAGGGTTCCTTTTCCAAACTCAGTTTCAATTTGGATTTCCCCAGACATTTTTTCAATATTTGTTTTTACGACGTCCAGTCCTACGCCCCTGCCGGAGATCTCAGAAACATCTGTCCTGGTCGAAAATCCCTGCGCAAAAATGAATTGATAAATTTCTTCATTTGAAAGTTTTTCGTCTGCGGCCATCAGACCTTTTTCAATGGCCTTGGTTTTAATCTTTTCCACGTCAAGGCCTTTGCCGTCATCTTGTATCTCTATAACAAGGTGACTGCCTCTATGAAATGCGGAGAGTGATATTTTACCAACATGTGATTTTCCAATCTGCAATCTGTCAAATTTTGTCTCAAGGCCGTGATCCACTGCGTTTCTGACAATGTGAATCAGAGGGTCACTTAAATACTCGAGGACAGTTTTATCAATTTCAGTGTCATCACCGGAATGACTGAGTTCCACTTCTTTATTGAGTGTAACTGCCGTGTCTCGCACCACTCTCTGCAGCTTTTGAAATGTCTGCTTGAGCGGGACCATTCTTAGGCCCATGGAGATGTCTTGGATTTCTTTCGTAATTTTACTAAGCTGAGTAATTGTTTTTAAAAGCAGCGGGGAGATAATTTCATGACGGTGTTGGGAAAGAACTGTTTGCAGAATAACCAACTCTCCAACACTGTTATTAAGTTTTTCAAGTCTTAGAAGATTTACCCGAATACTCTCTTCCGAATTTACTGTCCTGCGTCCTCGGACAATATGACTTTCCGTAACAGTCTCTTTAACAATTGCCTCTGACTTTATTGCCGACTGAAGTTTTTGACCGCTACTGAGTATTTTTATTTTATTAAGTAACTCTTCGTTGTCAAAAACCAGTTCAAAATTAGACTTCAGTTCAGAGACCATTTTTCGAAGACAATCATTACTTTGCAGTAATACCGTGACGGTCTCGTCCGTGATTTGAATCGATTTACTCTTAATTTTGGATAGTAACGATTCAAGCTCATGGGTAAATTCTGAAATTGGAATAAATCCGACGGCCCGAGAGGTGCCTTTTAAATTGTGGGCAAGTCGAAAAAGTTTATCCAACGTTTCAGGGTTTTCCCTGTCCGAATCCAAACTTAGAAATCCTTTTTCGCAATCATCAAGAAACTGTTTTGCTTCATCCAAAAAACAAAGCTTCAGCTCTTTTTCCCATTGGTCCATGATATCAATATCGGCTATAAGTGGTCAGAAAAGGATGGACCAAAGTCCAAATTGCGCAGCCCTAGACTATACAAATTCTAACCCAAGACAGGTAATTCATTTCGGTTTCTACAAAATGTGAACTAAAATAAGAATGGCGCCAGAATTGCGTTTCAAGGAATGTGATGAACTTTGAAGTGGAACTTAAGCCTAAATGTGCAGTAATTAAGTGCTGGGAGAATCTTTCCAAAGAGAGCGGGGATGAATTAATCAGAATCCTCACTGACCTCGCGGAAAAAATATCTAATTCTGACATGCCCGCTATTGTCTTAGACCTTTTAAGCCAAGCAAAAATTGATATTGGTTTTCTTAGAAAATCAGTCAACGTCACAAAAATCATGAAGCAAAATAAGAAACAAATTTATGTTGTCAATGCAACCGCTGCTGCTGACAAAACCATCCGGATGCAAGGCATGGATCAAGTTTTGAAAATTATGCCCAACTTAGACAGTGTCATGACTATTCTTGCCCAATCACATCCAACTAAACAGACGGGCATCCCTAGATTTGATGTGAATTTCATAAATCCGTTTATTGAAGGCATTCTAAAAATATTTTCTGTGCAGTGTGCAATCACACCAAAGGTAGGCAAACCTAAACTAAAAGGTAAAGCTCCCAGTTTAAATGCAGATATTGCGGGGGTCATTGCCTTCAAAAGCGTCTTATTCAGTGGAGTTGTAGGTATTTGTTTTACTGAAAAAGTTTTTCTCCACGTCCTAGAAAGAATGTTTCATGAAAAATATAAAACAATTCCAGACAAACTGCAGGACGCGGCGGCAGAACTTATAAACATGATTTTCGGCCATGCCAAACAAGTTTTAAATTCCAATGGTTACACAATTGAAATCGTACCTCTTTCTCAATCACAATCCGGGCTACCTCAGATAGTGAAGGGCTTGGACATTTTGAAATACTTAGATTCCAAATACAATATTGTCCTTCCCTTTGAAACAGACGGAGGCACATTCTTTTTAGACATTGGACTGAAAAGTATTGAGGAGCTTGGAAAAGACAGCGCAGGATTACTTAATTTAGTTTGAGGGCAAATGTCGCTCTCTGACATTTGCCCACATTGGTTACAATGAATCCGCATAGTCTTCTGAAGATTTGGTGATCTTAGTAAACTTCTGCTTGGGCGCCATATTATTTCTAGAACCAAGAATAGACTTTAAATCCACTCCAAATATATTACCCTTCTTGTAGGCGGTGTAGGCTAATCCCGCAACTCCTGTAGCGGCGGCAGTCATAGCTATAGCGGCCCATGAAAGGCCCAATAAGCCCTCTTTTGGAATATCTTCAGCGATAATTGATTTTAAACTTTCCACTGGAGACGTTTTACCAGCGGTTTTTCTTTTAACGGGTGATCTCTTAGCTTTTGCCATATGGCCTCCTTTTAAAAATTAATGTTTTAGCTCTCCTGAGTTTTTCTTTTTAGGTGTAGCCGTTTTCAGCTCTTCAGCTTTTTCTTTTAGTTGAATTTCAATTTTACCGAGAGATTCAAGAACTTTTCTAAACCCTATTAATATTTTTTCAATAAGATAGGCAGCGATCTGAGGATGTTCCTCAATTTGTTGCCCTATCAACTTTGAAAGTGGTACCGGTTGCCGACGATGCTGTTGGGAGTTGTTATTCCGCATAATGATCTCCTTTGATGTATATCTAAAAGAAGATTTTGCAATGCTTGCGCCAGGTTAACGGATGCACTCGAGAGGTTCTGGCCGCTCCAAATAGTGGCAAAACGCAATGAAAGTAATAAATTGCCTCGGTTTAGTTTTTTTGTATGGGTTGAGGAACTTGGACGGATAAGTCATGGAGCTTCTTTTTCTGCTCAGGAGTCCACTTCTCAGCAAATGATGATGGGTCCCTGGCGTACTCCTCCGCTAACTCTTTCATTTTCTTAGGATCACCTTTGGCATTTTCGGTCAGTTGAGAGAAAACCTCGGAGGCAAGTTTATAAATGTCGTCATTCAGGATTTCACTATGGCCAGTGACTTCGCTGGTGTAATCATCTGCTTTTTTAGCGTCTTCTGATTTTAAAGCTGCTTTTCTTTGTTTTTTTTCCTTAAGAAGTTGCTGGGTTTGAATAAGGGCATCCTCCCCCTGCACCACTACAGAGTGCACTACAAAAACAAAGACAATCACCAAACATAATTTCATACTTTTTAATCGGTAGAGAGAGCCTGGAACTTTAAATTACTGAATAATAATGATTCCGCTGTCCATTAAGTTCATAGCACAGCCAAATTTGATTTGCCCCTTTTTGACTTTTCCTAATGCGACTAGGACAGTCTTATTTAATGGCAATTCTTTTTTAATTTTCAAAGAAGGGATGACCACTTCCTTACTGCAAGTGGCGTCTGATTTTCTAGTGATACTCAATGTCACATCATCTCCCGATTTAACTTTTATTTCTGTCGGAGAGAATCCTCGCTCATTTACAGTTATTTCTGAGGTTACTGGATCCGCAAAGGATGACAACGGAATCAGGATCAGGATAAACATAGCTACAAACTGAGAACTTTTCTTAGCTTTCCAAGACACTGCTGATGCTAAAAAGTTTTTAGCAATATCACCTGGTATAAATGGGAACAATCCTGAGGTCAAAAGTAGTGGGAGAGATACAAATTTTGATAAAATAAGTAAGCCAAATGAAAATACAATAGCACTACCTAAAAACGCAGCCACAAGTGATTTCCAAAAGCTATTTGTCCATCCTCGGTCGGCAAGCTCGCCTACAACAACAGAAGAGATAAGCATACCCACCAAATATCCCATGGTTGGCCCAGCATTGAGACCGGAACTTCCCATGGCGAACACCGGCAGTCCAAGAGCACCCACAGTTAAATAGGAAAGTACCGTCGCAAAGGCTCTTCGTCTGCCCCAAGACAATGCAACCAGTGTCACGCCTAATGTCTGCCCCGTAATAGGAACGGGTGTCCAAGGCAATCTCACTACAAGTTGAGCAAGGAGGGAAATAAGAACGGTCCC
>JBBQPV010000091.1:0-7052 GCA_038216925.1 Bdellovibrionia bacterium | reverse complement strand
CAAAGAGAACTATTAATTGACGGTGTTTATAATTCTAAAAAGCCACCACAAATAGAGGAACTTAGATGAATTTCATATTTATCGGGTACTGAAACTTGGGATGAAATTAGCTTTTATCTTTCAGATATATTCAGCCTTCATATCAATGCCACTCAGCCACGCAAAATGGAAATGTACCCTATAGGTTGGGACTTCCACCGATCTAGAATTAATTATCCCTCACACTTAAGACCCTTACTTGCCCAAATGGAGAAGGACTTCGGCAATCAATTAGAAAAAATGAAAAGATTGGCCGCCCAAATTCCTCCAGAAGGAAAAGAGATCTTTGATGAGTTTCTCGATGGACAGACAATGAATTATTTAAGGGCACAAGAAGTGGCTGCGCTTTATAGATACACATATGGAAAAAACTCGGCGGACCTGGAGATGGCTAAAAAATCTGTTCAATATGGATTGGGAATAACCGCTAAGCGCCAGAAATTATACAGGGGCGTACCAAGTCTATTTTCTGAATGGGGAATTAACCCTACTTCCTATAGGTATGGTTATTTGTGGACTGTAAAATCATTGTATTATTGGGTCAGGGATTTAAATAAAGCGATTTCCCGTCCAGTGAATCCTTGTTTTATGAATATCATAAATCCCGGTGACACCGCGTTAGCCGGAGGATCTAAAAATTCCTGGTATTTGAGACTTCTTAAATTGGCGCGGGTTTTTCCCGGCCTGGTTTCACCAATGGAATGTTTAAATCCCCCCTTAGAAGAGCCGCATTTTTGATGGACTGAAGTGTAATTTCTGGCATAAATTTATCCCATGACATTTTTTAAAAACTTAAGACAAAGATGGATTACTTTTGCCACTGGTCGGGCGGACCTCTCATACATTTTAGGTAAAGCCGATCCTAAGGTTTCCCTTGCCGAGCGCATTTATTGGCTGGAGCAGCTCATCGGTTGGATTAGATCCAGTACACAAGTAGCTCATGGCTTTGATACTGATTCCGGACAACTTCATTCGGTGCGTATAAAATTTCTCGTGCAGCTTTTGGATCGCCAACCGGAGTGGAAATCAAAAGTAGGTGCCACTATAAGGTCTATATTAATTGAAAGCTCTGGGGTCTCTCTTTTTTCTCAAATTGGACTTTCTCAAGAGACCGGGTTTTTGGGAGAGGGTCTGCGGAGACTTTCAAAAAAGTTTTTGCCCGACGCTCCACGGGAAAGCGATTTATCTCAAGTTTTTGCGCGAGTGTTTACTTCTCCGTCCGATGTGCACTGGGTAAAAAATATTTCTACGGATCTTGCCCAACATATTTTTGCCATTCTCATCATTGACGACGAAAATGCCGGAGCTGAACTTTTGAAAAGTATTGCCAGTGACATGATTGACGCCATGTACATTCTTGCCTCTAGAGTAGAGGCTCTTGGACTTTCTCTGGAGATCCGATCTCGGGTGCCGCAAAAGCGTGTCAGTGAATCTCCATTTTTTAAGTTAAACCGCCTTATTAAAAGTTTTGGAGAAATGGACGCGCTTCCAGACGTGATCACGGCGTGTAGAATAGAAATTGCTCAGGTATATGATCATATTGAAACATCCGGAGTAAGTGTGGCTGTTGTTTTTAAGTTAGACACTCTGGAAACATCCCTATTTAGAATTGAAGTGTTGGCGCAGCTTTTAGGAAAAATATCAGCTGACTCTCAGAAGAAAGTTGTTCCACTGTTTTTAGGAGATCTAGTTGAAGAAAATATAAAGAAAAATTCTGTTACCGAGTTAATCGTTACTCAGTTTCACCTGCTAGCTAAAAAGATTGTGGAGCGCACCGGTGCATCTGGAGAACATTACATTGCTAGAGACCGGAAAGAGTGGCTAGAAATGTTTGCCTCTGCTTTTGGCGGTGGACTCATTACCGTTTTAACGACGGTGAACAAATATTTAATATTTAGACTTGAACTAGCGTTCTTTTTTGAGGGAGTATTTCACTGGATTAATTATTCCGGTTGTTTCTTGGCCATGCAGTTCTTGGGATTTACCCTTGCAACAAAGCAGCCCTCCGCCACAGCACCAGCACTGGCCGGAAAATTAAAAGATACGGGTAAGGTAGACGAATTTGTTAATGAAGTAATCAGAATTATCCGCTCTCAGTTTGCCGCTGCCGTGGGAAATATAGGTGCGGTCATCCCAGGGTGCATTATCTTTGGACTCCTGTACCGTACAGTTTTTCATAGCGAAGTTCTCACTGAAAAAGAAGCACATCATATTATCCAGTCTTTGCATCCTTTTAAAACTCTCACCATCCTCCACGGTGCGGTGACCGGGGTAGTGTTGTGGTTTTCAAGTATTGCCGGTGGATGGTTAGAAAACTGGGTTGTATTTCATCGGTTACCAGAAGCGCTGGCTAGAAATGGAAATCTGAACAGGCTGTTTGGCGCTGAAAAATGTAGGAAGTTTGCAAATCGGTGCCTTCATGGAACTTCTTCATTTGGAATGAATGTTGTTTTGGGATTTCTTTTGGCATTTGTTCCGGTGATGGCCAAATTTTTTGGCCTTCCCATTGAGGCTAAACATGTCACGCTATCCTCTGGTGCTCTAAGCTTTGCAGTGGTGTCTTTGCCCTTTGAATTAAGGGAAGCTAAGTCCATCGGCTTTGCATGCTTAGGAATTTGTTTTATTTTAGTACTGAACTTTGGAGTGAGTTTTATCTTAGCATTGGTTGTGGCCCAAAGAGCCAGACAGGTCGAAAGTTTCCGCATCCGCGCACTTTTGGTAGCTGTGAAACAAAGATTCATTAAACATCCTTTTGCTTTTCTCTTTGCTCCCGTGACGGAGAAATAACAACGAGTTATTTTGCACCTAACGCGGCACAATAAATATCTATAAGCTAATGGGTTAAATTTGGGCTCTGGTCTTTGTTTTGCAAAAATACCTTTATATGTCATCCAACCCTTTTTATGAAAGAGGTCCCCTATGAGTTCTCATCCTGGAGAAAGCGTTTCAATTTGGATGGATTCCATACAAATTCCTGATTTTCCGTCACTGGAAACGGATCTTGAAATAGATGTGTGCATTGTGGGAGCCGGATTGGGTGGATTAACCACCGCCTACCTTCTAATGAAAGCCGGAAAAAAGGTGGCCGTACTAGAGGATCATACCGTAGGCAGTGGACAATCGGGAAGGACCACCGCCCATTTTTCTTCCGCTCTTGATGATAGATACTTCAACTTAGAAAAATATCATGGAGAAAAAGGCGCCTTTATGGCCGCGCAAAGTCATGCTTCAGCCATAGAAAAAGTTGAAGAAATAGTTCGGGTTGAAAAAATAAATTGTGAGTTAGAGAGAGTCAGCGGTTATTTATTTAACGACGATTCTCAGCCCCAAGAAATTATTTATAAAGAGCTTGAAGCCATTCACAGAGCCGGTCTCCTTGATGTCCACGTGGTGAGTAGAGCCCCTCTAGAATCTTTTGATACGGGCCCTGCGCTTATTTTTCCCCGTCAACTTCAACTTCATCCCATGAAATACATGGCTGGCTTAGCGAAAAAAATAACCGAGGGCGGAGGTTTGATTTTTACCAAAACCCATGTTCAGGAAGTCCATGGCGGGAAAGAAGCTTATGTAAAAACTAAGTCTGGATACACGGTTAGAGCAGACGAAATCGTGGTGGCGACAAATACTCCCATCAACGACATTTTTGCCATTCACACAAAGCAAGCTCCTTACAGAACATACGTCATTGGATTAAAAATTCCCCGAGGATCAGTTCCTAAAGGATTATATTGGGACACTCTTGACCCATATCACTACATTCGTGTGGAACCCGGAGAGGTACATCTCCAAGAAGATATTCTTATTGTTGGTGGTGAAGATCACAAAACTGGTCAAAACGATAAACCAGAGGAGTGTTATTCCAGACTAGAAACTTGGGCCCGCATGAAATTTCCAATGTGTATGGATGTTGCCTATAAATGGTCAGGGCAGGTGATGGAACCTGTGGACGGAATGGCTTTTCTTGGACATAACCCAATGGATAGAAAAAATGTTTACGTGATCACGGGAGATTCTGGGAATGGCATGACCCATTGTACAATCGGCGCCATGCTTATTCGGGATCAAATTCTTGGGATTCAAAATCCTTGGGAATCTCTTTACAATCCATCACGAATCACGTTGAAAGCCATTGGAGAGTTTGTAAAAGAAAATGCCAACGTGGCTGCTCAGTATGGGGAATGGTTCACGGGCAAAAGTTTTGACCACATAGATGATATTCCACTCGGCGAGGGAGCAGTTGTCAGAGACGGATTAGACAAAATAGCCGCTTACAAAGATGAGAATGGAGAAGTAGAGCTTTACTCTGCGGCCTGCCCACATTTGGGAGGAGTAGTGCGCTGGAATTCGGCGGAAAAATCTTGGGATTGCCCATGTCACGGTTCAAGATTTAACTGCCACGGAAAAGTAATGGAAGGTCCCGCGGTCAGTGATTTAAAAGAAATTCAACAGGGCAATACGGCAAATCCGGGCGAAATTCCTTTAGACAACCGGAGACCGATTCCCTTGACGCCAGAGCTTGGTTTTTAAGATCAGATTTTCTAAGTCTTCCGGATAAATAAAGTTGATGAGACTTGCGATCATCACATATTGGAATATTGGAAACTGCATGGTTAAGTTAATACCTATATGGAGCAAGACGCCAATGACCAAAATCGGATATCTCAGTTTTCTAAACCAAATCAAAATGCTAAGGGCAAATTCTCCCACGAGGACGGTGTAGGTCATCAATTTGATTTGCCACAGGTAATAAAATAAAAATGGAAATCGAAAACGTCGAAGCTCGAGATAATTCAAAGCGTAATACATGGCCGTACCATCCTGCCATCCGGCGCCAGGTAATTTCAAAATAAACGTGTCAAAATAAAGATAGGCCACTTGAAGCTGAAGCATTCTCTGGGCCCAAGGACTTTTTTTAATAAGCTCTGGAGTTTCTTTTCGGAACTTCACTCTGAGCCACTTGTCTATGGAATAGGCGTCGCCTGCGTGAGTAAACATGAGAAATAAACAGTTGATGCGCATGAGATCATCACCGGCGTTGTCTATGAATAGGTTTCTATTACTCAAACTTATCAGACCTAAGAACACCAAAATACTACTGATGCGGGTGAGAAATCCTAAGATTAGACAAACCGTTGCCGTCAGTATCCCTAAGAAATAATATTTTAACGCCGGATCAGTTTCAGGAACCCAACGAAAATAAAAAATAGGATTTCCTGGAAAAAACCGAGCTGTAGTTGCAGATCTGACTATTGCGTCAGCGCCGTAAAAAATATCTCTAAATGGAAAGCGTCCTAAAACCGCCAGAAAAATAACTAAACCAAAAAATATTCTAAAAATACCTATGGTAGCGGGTGAAATCGGTTCAAAGAAATATCCGTTCCAAATATCTTTTATTTTTTTGATCATTCAAATTTCCTTTCCACCACATCGTAGGTGAAAAGTGGAAAATCTTGCCACTCAAGTTCATTGTCGTCGGGCCCCACGTACCCAGACGTATGCGGCGGAGGCCAAAGTGCCACTTCCCTAATAAGTTTAATTTTTGTAGGAGGGTTGTTTGGATTCTGATGAAGTCTTTCTATGTAATTCACTAAGTCTGGCCACAACATATTTGAACTTTCTAAGTAATTAGAAGCTAAATCCCATTTTTGAAAGTTATAGGCCTCATGTCTTTGGAAAAAATCCCAGTTGGGAGGGTAAGGGCGACGCCAGGTTTTTTTTTCACCATCTCTGAAAGTTATTTCTGCTTTATATTTCATGGCAAATTTCCGGGGGGAGGGCACAAACAGTGGCCAACTTTGGAGAAGTCTTGTCCAACGTAAATAGGGAAGAAAAAATCTTTGAATGGCGTTTTGTTCTGCAAGTGGTTTAGTTGTTCCAATGGGAATGGCCAATAAATTGAACACAATAAAAACCGTGATGAGAGATTTAAGCCAGCTATTCATTTCATTTATTCTAAAAGAAAAACCAAAAAAAAGGGAGTGATCTTTCGATCACTCCCTTTGCTAGAGTTTATTATTAGAAAACTGGGGGAGGTAATCCTCCGCCACCTTGTCCGCCACCACCAACGCAACCATCGGCAGGAGCATATTCACAGAAGAAGTATCCGTTGTTGATACTTACGTCCTTACCACCAGTCATTGCATCTCCTGGTGCAGCACTTGCGTGCATGTCAGGACATGAGTATTGACCAGTGATGGTCACAGTAGGACTTTGAATTCCAGTTCCAGAAGCGCAAGGTACCGCTGCAGTTGCTCTTTTGACGGAGATATTCACGTTACATGCTGATTTCATGGAGTATGAATATTGATTGAGTCCACCGTCTAAGCTTGCAGGAGAACGGTAACTAGCATCGGCCATTGTAGCTGGTCCAACATAAGGTCCAGTTCCCCCGGCATCATTGATGTTAGTCACATGCAGTGTCATCCCGTGAATGAGTGCTGGGTTAACGCTGTTTTGGATACTTCCATCATCATAGGCGTTTAAACCTTTGATGCTGAAATCACCATTGCCGGCCATAGATGTTTTAGCATAAGAGCATAAAACATGGAGGCGAGGGCCTGAAGTAGGTGGTGCTTCCACAGCTTGAAAAGGTGTCACTGTGTCTGCAAGGTCTGAAGCCGCGCCGTTAAGAGGAGCGATATTGCCTTGAACATAATAATAAGCTTGTTCAGTAGCAGCAGCACCTTTTTCCGAAGCGGGCATGAGACTCGCAAAATCAACTCCCTTATTTCCACTTACAACATTTAAACAAATAGAATCTTGCACACGAACTCCGACACTTCTCACTCCAGAGTTAAGTGTGTACATATTTTGAAAGTTAGCAACAGAGCTGTAGAGCGCTTGATTGTAGTTATCAAAACGTCCGTCTCCATTGAGATCAAGTGAATAACTATATTGACCGGACCCGCCACTAGCGACTCCAGCAAAGCCGATATTTATGTAACCTACTTGAGCACCTTTGCTGATTGAAAGGGCTTCAGCATTGACAATCAATGCTGGGTTGTATGTAGCAG
>JBBQPV010000090.1:0-7081 GCA_038216925.1 Bdellovibrionia bacterium | reverse complement strand
ACATGGGTGCATCTTAAGCTCAAAGAAATAGCGATTTGGATTATTTCTTTTTTATCCTTTTTTATTCTCTATATCTCAGTTCACGCCATTAACGCGTTTATGCTTTTCACATGGACTGTCCTGTATGTTTGTTCTCCACTTCTGATTGCTTTATTTGTTCTCCCTGCAACAGCGGGCGCGACAAAATCACTTTTCAGATCCCTTATAGAAGTAAGTATTTGGAAAATCGTGTTTGCCATTTTATGTACACTGCTATGGAGTTTTTCACTAAGCCACATTAACGGTCCTGATTATCATATGAATTTTATCACAGTGGTTTTCCTAAATTTGATATTAGCGGGATCAATTCTAATGACACCACTTGTGGTCCATGCTCTTGCCGGGGGTGGCTTTGTGGGACTTGCGCAAAACGCTGGAGGCCTTGTGGCTGGTGCCTCGATGGCAGCTCCATTAAATTTTGCTAAAACTGCTTTTAGTAAAACAAAACCTATCCGGCATGGACTTGGTGGAATAGGGGCCGCGGCATCAGTTAGACTTGGGAATCAGCACAAATCACCTACAAAAACGCAAAAAACAAACTTGAATCCCCCGAAGTGGCATAAACAGATTCCATTTCCAACAGAACCCCCAGGACATCTCCAGAAAAAGTTAGACCGAGAAAAATTCCACAAATAATATCAGGAGTTTAAAAAATGAAATTCACTATGGCTTGGGCATGTGTACTTGCCAAAAATATCTCTCTTAAATTAGCGACTCTTATACTTTTGTTGTTAACTATTACATTGGGGCTGACCACAGTGAAGCTTGCACTCCGGGAACCACTTATTGTTGAGCGCGGGTGTATTTCAAGGTTGGTCCAGACTGGTTCAACCGAGAGAACACCGGCAGAAATTGAAGCTTTTATAACTGAAGCTCTCACAATGCGATTTAACACTAACAGCCCTCAGATTGGAGGTTACTTATCTCTGGATGAGGATGGTGTCCGTATTAATGATCAGAAAGAGCTATTACAGCGGTCTATGACTCAAAAGATAATCATCAACGGCGTAAAAATCAATGGAGCCACCGTCACTGTTGACACCGATAGATTAATTTCAGTGGGAAATATAAGATCAGCATTACCGTTTTTACTCTTTGCACAAATTGCAACGGTAACTCGAAATGAATCCAACCCCTATGGGCTCGTTTTAAATAAAGTTTCAGTTATTAAAAAGGATGAGGGCGATGAAAAAAGACGATAAAATCGATCTTCATTTTTGGTTTTTAATTTTTATTTCAGTTGTTCTGGCAGTTTTCTATTGGAGACTTGCGTTCGGCAGCGGAGTTCGTACATTAAATTTAAATAACAAAACTGTTGCAAGAGTAAGCATTTCAACTCGTGGAACAGTTTTAAGTTTTCCCACAAAACCAACCGAGGTGAGCTTAGGAAACAAGGGAGCTTTTGGCCTGAAGTACGTTAATAACGATATCATCATCTCAAGCCTCACTAAGACCTCCCGCTCCAATATGTTTGTCTACCTTGAGGGAAGACGATTCACGTTTGATCTATCAACGTCGCAGGCAGATGGCAATCAGATCATTTTAGTGCGGGATCAATTTGATGAAACCGTTAAGGTGAAAATAAAATGAGTATTGAGCCAAAAGTTACAATTGCCAAGGAACAAGGCACAAAAAACCAATGGGCGAAACAGGCCTTTTACAGTCGGGATGGCCGGAAATTTACACTTCAAACAAAAGAAGTTATTTGGTCAATGGGTGTGATCTTTGGTCTCATTTCAGTTTTTATGATGCTTCAGGGCAATTCTGACAATGAGAAACCAAAATCTCAACAGTCAAATATTGGGATCCCCGATACAACTCAGGCTTCCGATTCAGGCATTAATATCCCTGGGGTTGGACAAATCACAAATGGCGGGGGCATCTATCAGTCCAAAGGGCACTCAAAAAAGGAAATCCGATTTACAGGTCCAGAACTGTTAGTAAGAGAGGGGGGCAAAAAGATTCCGCCTGGCTCGAGCATCAATGCCGTTCTCTTATCAGCAGCAACTGATGGCCTTGTGAAAGCCAAAACTACTCAAGGTCTTACGGTCAATGGTGAAACAAAACTGAGTGAAGGCACTTTATTTTTAGGGACTGGTTCTTCTATGGAAGACAGACTTAAAATCCAATTTAGGCAAATGGTGTTCCAAGACGGAACCTTTGAAACTATTTCCGCCGAGGCCTTTGATGAGTCAGATCAAATGGTGGGACTCCACGGGTCACATCTTGGCAATGAGGCCTTAAAACTTGGAGCATCCATTGGTCTAAATTTTGTTGGTGGCCTGTCTGAAGGCCTTCAAGAAAATGATATTCAAGGAGGTGTTGAGTTTAAAAAATCGAATCTTAAAAATGCAATGCTAAATGGTGCAGCAACAGCAGCACTGGATCAGTCCCGTGAAATGATGGCAGATATGAAAAATAGACATCCTGCCATTAGTGTTCCTGCAAACACAAAAATAATAATTACATTTGCTGAAGGAAATTAAATGTTAGAAAAGAACAGATACCTTGACGATTTATCTAAAGTTGATTGGGGTGACAGAATTTATAAGATCCTTGCATTTTTAACTCGTCCCATTATTGAAGTTTTCCACGGCATCCGCGCCAAATCTATTCCACTGCATTATTGTTTCATATGGGGAAATATATTTGGCCTTATTATAATAACACATTTTGATCGCAAGATCTTAAAGAGCATGGGCCTTGGCGGTTTGTACCCAACGAACTCTACTCTTCACGCACTTTACTGCGTTAGCATTATGACTTTCGGATTTTGGATTTGGGGTCTGAGGCAGACGTATCTGCGTAGAAAATTAGTGGAACAACTCACCGAGGCTTTCAAAAATTCTAGACTTCAGAACGTGCTTGGTAAATATCCATCTTTCATCTGTGACAATCCAATTGACGAATTTACCCGGAAGCTCCGCTTAACAAGGGCAAATCTTAGCGTTCAGGACTTTGAAAAGTCAAAAGGAAAGTTAGAAAGTGGTCTTGGTGTATATGTTGATGAAATAAGAGAGCAGCGTGAGAGCGGAACAATTGACATTATTTATTCACAAACTCCAATGCCGGATTTTTCTGTACTTGAAAATGTTACTGAAATTGGAAAATTAAATTTTGTCATAGGGAGAACGCGCTCCAAACAGCTCGTGGTTAGTTTCAAAAATGTTCCTCACCTTTTAGTGGCGGGCCTAACTGGTGGAGGCAAATCAACTTTTTTACGCGCCCTCATCACCATTGTACTTTTAAATAATAAAGATTTTGAATTTACGCTTATTGATTTAAAGGGTGGCCTTGAGTTTCAGACGTTTGAGAACATAGATCGAGTTAAAGTTATTCCCTCCATTGAAAGGGCGGTCCAAGTCCTTGAAAATTTACAAAACATGCTTATCGAAAGAATGAAGACTCTTAAAGACTTTGGATGCAAAGACCTTGAAGCTTATTCCAAGTTAATCAATAACCCTAATATAAAGACTGCGAAAGAAAAACCGTCTCCACTTGGACGGCATCTCCTTGTTGTTGATGAAATTGCGGAATTGTTTTTGTCAGGGGGCGGTGTTGACAATAAGAAAATCCAAACTGCCCGTCGAATTATCAGTCAACTAGCTCGCCAAGGCAGAGCAGTGGGCCTCCATTTGGTGGCAGCGACTCAACGCCCTGATTCTAGATCTTTGGATCCACAGGTAAAATCTTGTCTAGGGGGCATTTTGTGCTTTCAGATGTTAAACGATTCATCCAGCATTACGGTTCTTGGAAATGGACGGGCCACAGACCTTGCCGCCATTCCTGGTCGGGCAATTTGGAAATGTGGAACCGAGATGACCGAAGTCCAAGTGCCATTCCTCGGAACCGACCAAGCCGATGAACTATTAAAAGAATTGAAAATGAAACCAAAAGAGCCTGTCAAGATAACATCATTGGAAGAAACAAACAAAATATCAGATAAAAGTTTAGTCCAAACTGATAAGCTGGAGTGCTAAATGGGAGAAGTTTTTCAAATTCAAGAACGAGATATTCCAATTTTAGAATTTATTTGGAAATGGAAAGTCTCAACAACAGCCGCGTTAGCAATTAAATTTTTTCCAAATTTTAAACTAAAAACAGCATATAACAGATTAAATTCTTTGCGATCTGCTGGATATATAAAAATATTTTCAGATAGATCTCAAAACATATCTGTATGGACACTTAATGCCAAAGGCTTTGCTGCTATCAGAAATAGACTTCCGCTTCTCCAAGAGGAGGGGTTTTTGTCTGAACATGTAGGTCATGATTTAGTATGTAGTGCTGTTCACCTTGGGGAATGGTTATTAAGGACCCCTGAAAATGTAGAGATGTTTTCCGAACAACAACTAAGGAGAGTTCATACTGATTATTATCCATATTGGGTGCCAGCTAAAGCTTCTCGAAAACCAGATGGGTACTGGAGAATTACAATTGGAGATAGCAAAGCTACAATAGCACTTGAAGTTGAACTAACTCCAAAATTGAAATCTGAATATGGTGGTATAGGAGAATTTTATGCAGGGCATCCGACAATATTTCGCACTTTGTGGATTACTAAAACACAAGGAACGGCTGCAATGATCGCTGACCAAATTCAGAATGTGCTTGGATCAAAACCGTTTATACATAATTTTGTAACCCTTCTAGACTTTCAAAAACATGGTTGGGATGCCAAAATATTTATTGGTCCGGATCAAAATAAAACTATCGCCTCTTTTTTAAGAGTGGATCCTGGATATAGACCGGGTAATTACCTCGCCCTTACCCTCTTGGATACCCGAAAATCCCTTTATGCTTCAAATGCTTCCAAAATTTTCCAAGTAGGTGATTTTTTTTAGTGCCTATATGTAAATACATATAAAGCATTCCCTATCGTGCCCTGTCCGCTAGACCACCGGCTCTAAGATACCACAGACCTTGCTTAAATATTCCCCATTCCCACCTCTCATTCAAAATGGAGTAATCATATTGAAATATAAAGCATTAATGGCCCTATTCCTAATCTCGTCTCAAATAGGATGTTCCACATTAACAGAAAGCACCTTATTGGGTGCTGGAATTGGTGCTTCAAGTGGAGCACTCCTTGGAAATGCAATTGGTACCCAAAATGGAAACACTACAAATGGTACATGGATTGGTGCAGCCTCTGGTCTCGTATTTGGGGGATTAATTGGTTATTTTGGAGGAAAAGACAAACAATCCAAAATCCCACGACCAACTGAATCCAAGGCACCAGAATCTAAAGTCCCATCATTATCTGCGCCCGAAGTTCGTAGAATTTGGGTGCCCTCAAAAATAGAAAATTCAAAATTTATTGAAGGCCATTACGAATTCATAATTGAAAGGCAAAGTGTATGGATCGATCAGTAAAAACAGATAATCCAAACAAAAAGCGCGTTCGCCACTTAGACCGAATCACGGTTAATCAGGAATCACTTGAGAGATTAAATTCCTGGCTGAATCAAATTGAAAATCAGAGCAAGGGAATTCAAGTCAAAAGAGAGGAGCTTATAAATTGGCTCATTCAAATTCAAGCAGAACAATTAACGGCAAGTCAGCTAAAGGAAATTGAGGAAAAATATTTTGATCCTGTGAAATATGCAAAATGGGCATATTTGCAAGTGAAGGCCGCGCAAGCTCGTGGTGAGAACCTCAGAGTTAAAATTTCTAATTCTCCAGGGACATTAGGAGAAGTTCAACCAAAGAGAACTTATAAAAAGCGCATAAAATTTGAAGGGCCGCAATCATTTAAGGAAATTCGTGCCGCCGATGATGAAGCTGAAATGGAAGAAAATAGTATTGAAGTGGGTTCAGTATGACGGGGAGAGAATTTGATGAATCCTCAAGTCAGCCAGCGCCATTACGAAAATGTACAAAGTGTTTAGACCAGCTTGATTCATTTCATTTTTATTCCAAAGGAAATCGCCTAGATAGTATTTGCAAATCCTGCAAAAAAGAAAAAAGACGGTCTACATATGTATCCCAGCACTCCGAAGAACTTTTTGATAGAATCATAAAAGTTTTTGAAACTATTTATGAAAGCGAACGTTGTTTCCTTGAACTGCAAAAGAAAAAGCTAGATGAAATATTATCGCGCCATCAGCCCAATCTATTAGCTGCTTAAAAGACTGGAGAATTTAAAATGCAAAATGCACGGCCCTCGGTTCGTTTTGATCGGGTTTCATCCGAAGAACAGCGCGCTGGATTTTCCCTGGATGCTCAACAAAGCATGGGACAAAAGTATGCCAAAGACTATGGCCTGAATTATGTTAGAACTTGGTCCGTTGATGAATCGGCGTCAAAAGAAGACGAGCGAAAACACTTTTTTAAAATGATAGAATTTGTAAAAGAGAAAAACATTAAAGATGTTGTTTTTGATAAAATTGATCGTGCCTGTCGGGGTTTTAAATCTGCTGTCATGATCGAAGAACTTATTGATGGACATGGGGTGAAGTTTCATTTTACGCGGGACCACCTCATCATTGATCGCACGTCACCACCACAAGAGAAGCTTAGATTTTACTTGGGCACAATTCTTGGAAAATATTACGTTGATAATTTGCGCTCAGAAGTTAACAAGGGCATGGAAGCCCGTCTTCAAGTGGGGCTCTGGAATCACAGAGCCCCTTTTGGTTATAAAAATATTCGCATCGGCAGAGAAAAGCGGGCCGTTGTTGTAGCCGATGAAGAAACAGCACAAAGTGTCATTGAGATTTTTGAATTATATTCCACGGGAAATTATCCTTGGGCTTATTTTGTGCGGATGTTACAAAAAAAGTTTCCGGAAAGGCGCTTTTCAAAATGCCTTGTCGAAGAGTTGCTGAAAAATCCTTTTTATTATGGAGACATGAAAGTGCAGGGGAGTCGTATCGTCAAAGGTGCCCATAAGCCCTTAATCTCAAAAAAACTTTGGGATAACTGCCAAAAGATTCGTGGGATAAGAGCCGCAAATCACCGAACCATTAGGAGCGGTACAACTCCCAAGCCTCTAATGGGACTAATGACCTGCGGGGTCTGTGGTCATATGGTGACTGGT
>JBBQPV010000089.1:0-7090 GCA_038216925.1 Bdellovibrionia bacterium | reverse complement strand
GTTAATTACCGCATATTTATTAAGTTAGCCTACCCACTTTATCTGATTAATTTATTACTTCTAGTTTTGGTTATGATTATTGGGCACACATCTTTGGGCGCACAACGTTGGCTGAACTTAGGGTTTTTTAAATATCAACCGTCGGAGACAATGAAACTGGTTGTAGTTTTGGTTTTGGCAAAATACTTTCATACACACGTCAAACCTTTAGGACATTCCTTCAAAGAACTTTTAATACCAAGTATTCTAGCTTTTCTTCCCACCATTTTGGTGGTCAAGCAACCTGATTTAGGCACAGGGCTTCTACTTGTTTCAGTGATTTCTACAATGTTTCTTTTTGTAAAAGTGAAGAGAAACGTTTTGGTCACTGTGCTTATTGGGGTCCTTTGTGCCATGCCGCTAGCCTGGAAGTTTGCATTAAAAGATTATCAGAAAAACAGAATACATACCTTTCTTGATGCCTCCAGAGACCCGAGAGGCGCTGGCTACAATAGTATCCAGTCTAAGATTGCCGTGGGTTCTGGAAAGTTTTTTGGAAAAGGATTTAGGAAAGGAACTCAGGGACAATTAGAATTTCTTCCTGAGAGACACACAGATTTTATTTTTAGCGTGCTATCTGAAGAACACGGTTTTGTGGGAAGCACCACTACGCTTATCTTGTTCGCGATTTTATTTTTAATGGGAATTCGAATCGCAAGTCAGGCTAAAGATAAATTTGGTGCACTCCTTACTTTAGGAATCATTTCTATATTATTTTGGCACATGTTCATTAACGTAGGAATGACAACCGGCCTACTGCCTATTGTTGGAATCCCACTCCCCCTAATTAGCTATGGTGGGTCAAGTATGCTCACCACCATGCTAAGCTTAGGAATAATTTCCAATATTAGTTTACGTAGATTCTTATTTTAATTTACAACGCTTTTTGAATAAGGCTTACAACCTGAGCCTTCGGCATATTGCCCATGGCCTGCTCCACCTGTTGACCGGCTTTAAACAAAATGAGCGTGGGAATGCTGCGCACGCCAAATTGCGTAGGAGTGTCAGGATTTTCGTCCACATTCATCTTCACTATTTTGATCTTGTCTTTGTATTCAGCGGCAACCTCTTCCAGCGTGGGGCCTAAAGCTCGGCACGGGGCACACCATTCAGCCCAAAAATCAATGAGCACTGGGATTTTAGAGTCCAGGACCTCTGAACTGAAGTTTGCGTCTGTGACATGAATTGTATTGGTTCCCATGGTGGTTCCTTTGCGAAGAAGTTATTGGTCCTTATAATGTAGTCATCAAGAAGGGATTTGGCAAGCCTTGACAGCTATACCCCTTCGGAGAGATGCTTAGTAGAGGGGCGAATTAATTGGAAAAATCAGAAATAAGAATATTTATTATTGAAGACGATGCCACGTTAGCTAAGGCCCTGTCCGAGATGATTAAAAGATCCGGATACACGCCCGTTGTTTGCTCTAATCCTACGGACGCTATCAGCCAGTTCCGAATTCAAGGGGCACAAGTTTTAATAATCGATTGCCTTCTTCCCAAAATGTCCGGCATTGATCTCGCCATGAAATTTCGGCAAGAAGGGGCCACAAAACTCCCCATTATTTTAACCAGCGGTGTATTTAAGGATAAAGGTTTCATAAAGGAAACCACACAGAAAACCGGCGCTGTTGCATTCCTCTCCAAACCCTTTAACGTTAACGACCTCCTTAAAATTATTCATGATTCCGTAGTTGAAATAATTGATGAAGAAATTTCTCCGCTGGAACAATTTCTTTTATCTTCTCTCACTCCCGGAGAGAAAATTGCTAATATCAATAAAATTGATAGCATCCATGGATTTGACATCCCTTGGGTTTGCTCGATGCTCATGAACCAATCTGTCAGTGGCATTCTTAAGTTGAGCAGTCATCAAACTCCGGCAACCATATCCTTTACCGAAGGAAAAATTGTTCAAGTAGAAATGGAAAACCGAGAATCCTATTTCGGAAATTTGCTCATAGAAAACGGATACGTCACTCCAGAACAGTTGCAAGATGCTTTAAAAAATCTTTCACAAAAGCGCATTGGGGAAAAATTAGTTGAACTGAACTATCTCTCACCTCACGTCATAGATATGACAAATGCGGAGCAAATGGCCATCCGTCTTTCAAAAATCATTATTGATAATACTTATATGATTTCTTTTGAAGAAAAGAGTATTGCAATTTCTTCCAGCTATTTAGATACAGAGAGTGTTGCGCCATTCTTGGTAGACTGGATTCATTCAAAAATCACGTTCAGTTGGTTAAAGCAAAGATATTTAAAGTGGATTGACTGCGCTTGCATTAGAACCTCTTCAACTTCAAAGCTTCATAAAATATGGACATTTCCACTTCTTAAAAGTAGGCCCGCCCTAGTTGCCGAGTTTGAGAAGGGTTCCTCCTTAGGTCAAATTTTATCTAAACAACAATATCCGGAACAACATGTATACCAGGTCTTTCATCTTCTCATCATGATCGAACATATTAAATTGAAAAAAGAAATTCGCAAAATGGCAGACACCTCCGCCCAAACCAGCCGACTGAAAAAAATCTGGAGTGACATGCAGACCCAAGACTATTTTGCAGTCTTAGGAGTTCCAAGAAATTCAAAAGCTGGAGATATTAAAAAAACTTATCACGAGCTTGCAAAAATATTTCATCCAGACAAAGTTCCTGACCAAGCACCCTCGGAATTAAAGGACTTAACAAAAAATGTCTTTGGTATGATGACCAAAGCTTATGAAACTCTCTCCAATGAAACAAAAAGGGCTACTCACATCAAAGAAATTGATATGGGCCGCGCGGAAAAAGTCTTGCAAGCGGAAGCCCTCCTGGAAGAGGGAAAAGCTCTCCTTGCTTCTGGGCAAGCGGTGAAATCGTTAGAAAAGTTTCACGCCAGTGAGGATCTGAAACCCCCTTCCAGTGATCTTCTCATTCATATGGCGTGGGCGATTCTTTTAAGTTCTGAACAGGGCGCCAGCGGTGTGGGGTCTGAAGAAGGTGAAGAAATCTTAAGTAAAATTCCCCCTGAAGACAGGCACAATGCAAGTTACTATTTTGTGAAGGGATTTTTGCAAAAATTAAAAGGAGACTACGTCGCAGCAAAAAAAAATATTCTTCATTCTCTTTCTCTCAAACCCAAGTTTATTGAAGCTGAGCGGCTCTTAAGATTCTTGGATGCGCAAAAATCCTCCAAATCCGTGGATCTACTTCATGGAAATCTTACGGACATTGTGGGTGCATTTTTTAAGAAAAGTTGATCATTTTTTTTTATACAGCGCCACAACAAAGTCTTGGCGCATTTTATCTAATTCTTTTAAGTCTGGATGGCCTTTTTCAAATTCCCTGATTTTTTCTACTTCTGTGGCAACTTTATCTTTAGAAAATCCTTTATCTTCATACTGCGGAGATTTATTCAGAATATCAGCATACTTTGATTCTCGAGAATCACCTCCCTTACCAGAAATTATAGTGAGAAGGTCTCTAGAATTTTTCCCGCCGCCCATTTTTGAAATAGGAAGTTTTTCATATTTTTGGAAAACCGTTTCTGCGTTCAGTTTGGTCAAATCGCAAAGTGTACCAATGAGTTGTCTAGGATTAATGGGAGTTTCCATGCAGACTTCATCTTTAAATTGTTCCATCAATTTTTGATCATTAATTTTGTTAATTGGAAAAAGAAGAATCATGTGTGCAGCAAATCCCCTCTCTCTCACTTTCTTAGAAATTCGGGAGCCTTTGATTTTTGGACCGTCTCCAGTTCCAATGACAACATCTGGTTTAAATGTTAGTAAATTATCAGAAAGCATGACTTCATTTCTAAGGCTTAGGACATCAAAACCTATTTTTTTGAATAGGGTTTCGATGAAGCTCTGTTCATTGTAGTCTTCTAAAACCAGTAAAATTCTCTTCATTATCATTTATTATACTGTTAAAGTGCGCACTATGAAAGTCAGTGGTTTCACCGTCATAAGAAATGCACAAGTGATGGGCTATCCCATCATCGAGTCCCTGAAGTCCCTCCTTCCCCTTGTGGATGAATTAATCGTGGGCGTCGGACAATCTACAGACAAAACCAAGGAAATTATCTCAAACATTGGGGATCCGAAAATTCGGATGTTTGATTCCTATTGGGATACGGAAAAGACTCAGGGCGGCTTAATACTCAGTGAAAAGACCAATGAAGCTTTGCAAAAATGTACCGGAGACTGGTGCTTTTATCTGCAGGCAGATGAAGTGATCCATGAGCAAGACTACATGCACCTGCACAAAAGTATGGAGACACACTTGAAAAACGACCAAGTAGAGGGTCTTCTTTCTAAATATGTGCATTTCTATGGGTCATATAAGTTGGTCGCAACGGCAAGAAATTGGTACCGGAACGAGGTTAGGGTTGTCAAAAACCATAAGAACGTTTTGAGCGTCGGTGATGCTCAGGGATTTCGAGTAAGAGAGCCCTCTGGGACTTTACGAAAACCATTTGTCAAAGCGTCTGGATCTGGCGTTTACCACTATGGGTGGGTAAAACCTCCTAAACAAATGGGTGAAAAAAATAAACATATGTTCAGATGGTGGCATGGCAACAAATATGATGAAGCTTTCAAAGACTTTGCATATAAAAGCGGTTACGGTTTAAAATCGTTCAAAGGCTCTCACCCAGCGGTGATGAGAGATTTGGTTAAAAGCCAAGACTGGGTATTTCAACCTCAAAAAGGATTGAAATCAGTTTTAAGTTGGAGCAGAAAAGATTTTAAGAATTTAAGTAGCGATGTCCTTGAGAAGTTAACGGGACATCGTTTAGGTGAGCATAAAAACTATATTTTACTAAAATCCTAGAAGGAGTTTTCCCATGATGGATCCAAGACCCACAATTGATATTCCGGATCGACAGTTTTCACTTACCACCAAGCGTGGAACTGTGAAAATTGGAAAAGGTCATGAATTAGCCCTCATCGCAGGCCCTTGCGTTGTTGAATCTGAAGAATTGATTATGAGTGTTGCCAAACGCCTAGTTGATATTGCTGACCGACTGGGAGTGGGACTCATTTTTAAAAGCAGTTATGAAAAAGACAACAGAGGATCGGAAAAAAATTGGAGAGGGCCCGGTGCCGAAGATGGTTTAAAAATTTTGAAGAAAGTCCGCGATACTTTTGGGGTGCCGGTCCTCAGTGATATTCACCGCCAAGAAGATGTGCAACTTTCCGCTGAGTATTTAGACGTTTTGCAAATTCCGGCTTACCTCTGTCAACAGACCGCTTTGGTCTTAGCTTGCGGTGCTACAGGAAAAGCGATCAATGTCAAAAAAGGACAGTTTTTAGCTCCAGAAAATATGGGCGGTGCGGTTTCTAAACTTCGTAGTCAGGGATCAAAAAATATTTTACTCACTGAGCGTGGTGCGAGCTTTGGTTACAACAGACTTGTTTCAGATATTCGCTGCATTCCAATAATGCAGTCTCTGGGAACACCAGTTGTGTATGACGCCACTCACATAATACGCATGTACGGCATACCCTCATCTGATGCCAGGGGCGGTGAACCGCAGTTTGTCCCTTATTTGACAAAAGCGGCGGTGGCCGCAGGTACAGATTGTTTGTTTTTGGAGACCCATCCCAATCCAAGAGTCGCATTATGTGACGGAGCTTCAATGTTAGAACTAGATCATCTGGAGCCACTATTAAAAACGTGCTTAGCGATTAGCAAAGCAGTGGGAAGAAATCAGTAAACCTGAAATGAAATTTTACCGCGCAAAGCTTGCAGGTATTTACATATTAAGTGAAATGTTGCCCAGTTTTATACTGGGCAATGTTGTTTTTCTATTTATCCTCCTCATGTTTCAAGTTCTTAGACTAAGTGATTTTGTAATTAATAGAGGTGTGCCCATCACTTTACTATTGCAGATGGTGATGTATCTGATGATTAGCTTTCTCCCCGCCTGCATTCCCATCAGTCTTCTGTTTAGTATTCTTCTCACATTAGGGAGGATGAGTTCTGACAGCGAAATTGTTGCGCTAAAAGCAGCGGGATTAAATTTGTGGCACATTCTTTTGCCAACAGTTTTATTTTCCGCAAGCGTGGCGATTTTTTCTGCCTACATCAGTTTCTTTGCAGCACCGTGGGGTAATCGCGCCTTTGAGCTCCTCATCACCCGTTTGGGGAACGCCAAAGCAGCAGCCAATCTCCAGGAAGGTACGTTTGCTGAGGGTTTTTTTGATTTGGTATTTTACGCCGGCAAAGTAAATAGTAAACAAGGGACATTAAAAAATGTTTTCATTTATGATGAGAGAGACGGTGAAAATCCCATCGCCATTATTGCCTCAGAGGGAAAACTTTTAGAGGCCGATCCGCAATTTCCAGGCAAAGGCGTCACCGTAAGATTAATAAATGGAAATATTCATAAGAGTAATGAAAAAAATTACGCAAAAGTTGACTTTAAAACTTACGACATTAGTTTAAGTAATACATCAGCGGATACCATTCGTGAAAAAAGCCCACCATCATTGACCTATGACGATATTGTTAAAGGAATAAAAGATAAAGCCGTTGTGGGTGCCGATAGGTTAGTGCTTAAAGTGGAGCTTCATAAGCGTTGGGCCATAGCCGCCGCCTGTCTGGTTTTTGGATTATTGGGAGTCGGAACTGGCACAGTCACTAATCGGCGCGCGGTGAGGGCCAGCGGACTTGTTGTGTCACTGTTGATTATGCTCAGCTACTGGATTTTATTTATCACCGGGGACAGTCTTGCCCATAACGGCACAGTTCCGCCTTGGATTGCCATGTGGTTTGCAAATGTGCTTTTCAGTGGTGTGGGGGTCTGGACATTTCGTCGGGCTTGGTAATAGTTAACTGGCGTCCTCAGTCACGGGTGCTGCACCCTCATTAGGTTCTTCAACTATCTCTCGGTAGCCACAGTCCTTGTTAGGGCACGCTACAGATTTTCCAGCTTTCTTCGAATATTTTTCAGAAAGATAGGGACTCTTACATTGAGGGCATTCCCGAGCTATGGGTTTATCCCAGGAAACGAAATCACACTTGGGATATTTTGTGCAGCCGTAAAAAGCTTTTCCTCTTTTTGAC